>CAYIHP010000087.1:0-3327 GCA_964363175.1 uncultured Candidatus Saccharibacteria bacterium | reverse complement strand
AGGGGGAGCTGGAGGGGGTGGGAGGGCGCGTTGCACGGCCCATAAAAATCCCATTGTATATCCTTCACAATCATCGGAAGTCGTTTCGCCAACTCCGCCGTATACCGCGTAGTCCCGTCTGCTCGTCCCGTACACATGTCTGATGCATCAAATGCGATTCTCATAGTGTTTTCAGGAGTAATTTCTTCAGTTCATTTGCTCTCTGCTCCCACCCATGCATGGATGCAAGTGCAATACGTTTTTGGTCGATGTTGGTGCCTGATTGCAAAATATCAGTAACTTTTTGAGAAAATTCTTTTGGAGTTTTTGTATATGCAATCATCGGCTGATACTCCGCAAGCTCTGGTACACCAGATGCAACAAGTGGCTTTCCTGTTGCCATAAACTCCCAGAATTTTAATGGGAAACTCGCTTCGTTGTACATATTGTTTTTATATGGAATAAGGCAGATATCAAAATACGCAACGTAAGCAGGCACATGTTCTCGGATAATAGATCCGATGATATGAACATTCGGAAGTTTCTTGAGTTTTCGAAGTAATTTGGTTTTTTGTTCTACTACCGGTGACCCCACGAATACAAATTGCCATTGTGGGTGTGCTATTGCAGATTCTATCAGAAGATCAAAATCATATTTATATGAATCAAGCGCTCCTACAGAGCCGAGTATTGGATGGGGTATTTTCTGTAGTGCCAGTTCTGCCTTACTCTTTGCCTCGTCTGAAATTGGTTTTTTGTACAATTCAACATCGCCCGCATTAAGAACCAAATGAATATTTTTGGAGTGTCTCCGTTTCATTTTCAGTAATCGTTTTGACGTAACAGTTACCAGATCTGCTCGTTTCAAAATGGCTTTCTCTTCCTTGTGTACTCGTTTTGAATTTCTATTTACTCCTGCTTGTGCCGCATGGTTATCAACGCAGTCATAGATAACAGTGGTGCTCTTAAACGCAGATAAATATTCCGCAGATTCCGTATCGTATATCCACATGACAGTGTTTGCATCCATAAAGCCGAGCGCTCGCGCAGTAAATAACACAGAACTTTTATTTAACAAATGATTGAGCTTACTAATCCAAGCAAATTCTCGAGAACCAGGAAGCAAATTCCATTGAGATTTTATGAGTAAATTATCGCTTTTTCGTTCGTAGGAAAACAGTCGTTTGGATAAAGTGAATATGTTTCGAGGATGCATAATATTTGCTATAAAATATCGAACGATCCATACCCGTGGTTCAACATATAATACTCTGAACTCTTTGCTAAATTGCGCCATAATGTGCTGCCTATTTGTCCATGCAGGCAAATCATATAGTGCACCTGCAAAACAGATAATATTGACGGCATTTGGAGCGTTCACCGCTTTTCCTCTAGTCTGGTGTAGCTCCCAAAGAACATATATAGCCATGAGAGCAAAAACGGTCACACGTAAAGAAAGGCTGGGATTAGCATAGAGCCACCAACTACTTGTGCCAAGCGCAACAAGCAAGAGAAGCAGACGAGTGCTTACAAGGGTAATTCCCAAGGTTCTTTTGGCGATGAGTATCATAAGGATACTTGCACATACTCCTCCAGCAAGCATAGCGGCTGCCGCAATTATTGCGCTACCTCCTTGTAAAAGCGCCCATAGCGAGCCAGCCCCTGATATAAGGACTAAAACTCCGAACACTAATGCCCGGAGTCTCGGTTTATTCGCGGCAACAAATATGCTGCTTGTCCCTAAATCCATTAATGAATATAGAAAAAAAGAAAGCGTGAGCAATATAATAGTTGGCTGTGCGGCAAAGTATTCTGGCTTACGAATAATATAGTGCAAAATTTCCGGTATAAAAAACAGGAGCACGAGAGTAATTCCTGTCATAATTACAGATAGTCGGTGCATATTGCGCGTAACCGTTTTTATGAATGCTTCTCGTTCGTTCGCAAAGAGCGTGCTCATCCATGAAAGATTTACTTCCGAAAGTGCTGCGGCAAGAATGACGAGCTGAATACCAAATGTAAGAGATATATTGAGGTACCCAAGCTGTTCCCCTGCCAGTACACCACCTAAAATCAACAGCGGAAGTTTTTGCCACAGCACATAAAAAATTCTTGATACATACATAAAAAATCCCACATGAAGCAAGTTCTTCCCATACAGCTTTGTATCTTTCCATGTAGGTAGTACAAGATGGCCAGAAAGCTCTTTCCGGATTATCGCCGCGAGCAATACAACCATTACGAGCGTTGTTATTATAATTGCCCAGAAGAATCCCGTAACATGGTATCTCCACGTAAGATACCCAAACACTGCAATGTTTACTCCTGCTGTAATAATTTGAATAATGTACAGAGAAGTAAACTTTTTCATTCCTGTGAGTGTTGCGCCTAATACGTCTTGTAGCCCCTGCAAAATAAGTACTCCCGCAAACAGTTGAATGTAGAAGACAATTTCTGGTCGATGGTATATACGTACGGCAATAAAACTAGCGAGTGCAAGGAGCGCAAGGGAAAGTGGCAACGTGACCGCTTGCCGAGCGATATGCGATACCCAGAATACTTTTCCTATTTCATCTTTCTTTTTTCGCACTGCTATTTCACGAATTGCGCCATCTACTATTCCAAGATGCTGACTTACGCCAATGACGCCTCCAATAGCCATTACAAGCCCGACAATTCCATATTCCGTAGACGATAATACGCGAATAATAATAAGTGCTTGAATAGCACCGAGACCTCTCGTAACCACTTTCGTTGCAACTGATAAAAATTGAATTTGAGCGAGGTTCATACCAATGGGGTGAGGGGTATAAGTGTTTTCATATAAGAATATTTTGAATAATTATATCCAATCTATTTATTATTGTATCCCACGTAAATTCATGCATAACTCTCTCTTTTCCCGCTTTTCCATACTGCGTAGCGAGTGTAGGCTCGGAAAGCATTTTTTGCAATGTGTTTTGAATAGATAGAGTATTACCGGGTTCTGCGAGCAGACCTGTCGTGCCATCTTCAATAGCCTGCGCAACTCCGCCAGTCTTTGTGCCAACAACAGGCAGGCCGAAAAATCCAGCTTCTAAATACACAATGCCAAAACCCTCATAATCTCCGGGTAATTCTTTTGGCGTGAGGGCAAACAATGTTGCTTTTGAATAAAGCGCGCGAATATCCTCATCAGAAATTTTCCCAAGAAATACGACATTAGCATTAATTTTTTTCGCTAGCTTTTCAAGCGTTTTTCGTTCCGGCCCATCACCGATAATAACCAGCGATAGCTTGTCATCCCGGGCTTGACCCGGGATCCACGCGGTCGATTGTCTGGATTCCGGCTCGGGGGCCGGAATGACA
>CAYIHP010000086.1:0-3345 GCA_964363175.1 uncultured Candidatus Saccharibacteria bacterium | reverse complement strand
ATATCGAAGCGCGGTCCGTGTTCAACTGCCATAGCGGCGAAAAAGTCCTCTGTCGAACACCTTTCTGCGTCCTCATCTCTATCGCCAATAACACCGTGCAAATACCCAGCCAAGTGCGGATTGCTCTGAGCCATTGACCTGAACACATTAAGGACAAATAGTCGGTTTCCTTGCTCTACCATTCCAACACGAACACTGCTCAGAATTCCTGGCTTAACTACGGGAAGAAGTTGCGTCATATAGTGCACTCCCAATTATTTTATAGACAAAGAACAGTCAAATCTAGATACAACTATATTTAATATTCCCAATTTCTAATGCTGTCAATCTCCCGCAATGGTTCAATACCTTTGCAACACCTCCACCAAGCGCTATATTCCGAAACGCGTATCCGGAAGATGATTTTAGAATTCTTAACGAAACAAGATTGCTTTCACAAATATCATAACAGTTTCCATATCCAATTCAGACTGTTCTATGGAAACTGCTATTACATCCAGGCCATATGGAGTTGCGTCTGGCTTCAATCCTTGAACTGAGCAATACACGCTAAACCAAAGAAGTGCTAACCTTTTATTTCCGTCGGTAACAGGGTGGTCTTTAATAATAAAACAAAGATAAGCAATTGCCTTGTCTTCCGGAGTTAAAAATCGCTCAACTCCAAAATAGTTCGCGTTCACCGTCTTTACAACAGCATCAATAGCCTGTTCCTGTTTTTCATACAGAGGAAATTGTACCTGCCCCTTTCTATGAAGCTCAGCGTACGCTTCGCACAGCAACTGTGAGATCTTGTGCATCTATGTCTTTTTCGCCCTTATCATATTTTCTCAAAGATTCTATTTCCCTCTCAATAGAATTATATGCATCAGAAATTACCTCTTCATTAACAGAGGTAACTACGTGATTTGTTTCTTTTTCTTTATTAAAAAAATCTTTCATAGACTTCCAGAATTTTACCATAATACAAGTATAGCGTATTTATTCCTTATAGCTAGCTTGCTTCTATAGGTGGCAGCGCCACCCGTAGCTCTTTCTGGAAGAAAAGAGCGGAGGGTGGACATGGGCGGAATTGAACCGCCGTGACAAACGATATTCTATAATCTTCTCCGTGTGCAGCTGTTTTGAATTACGCATCTATCCACAAAAAGCAGCAAAGAAAGATAGAGGCGGATCGTGATGTGCAATTCCGATAAGTTCGTCACGAAGGCGAATTATCGTATCCGTTTAAGTTGCACCAGAGAAGTATCCAACGGATGATACTAATTGATGGCTACCGAATTTACGCGATAGCAGTCGCAAATGTAGGAGTAAATGCGTTAGCAAATACTGCCTTCACGCGATTTGAGAAGTTTGCACGTACTAGTGAAAGAATTGATTAATGTGTGCTCAATCATCACACAACACGCTGATATATAGAATGAACATCTGTTCGAGGCCTAGCATGCCCTGTCGTTCGCGAACGACAGGGCATGCCCTTCTCGTTCGCAATCAACAGTGAATGCCAGCTACTCTTTTCCTCTCATAAATATCTCTGCATCTCTTTTTATGTCTCTCTCTTTTTGTTTTTCTTTTTTATTGTATTGCTTTTTGCCTTTCCCTAGGCCTATTTCTACCTTGATAACAGAACCTTTATTATATACCCGGATTGGCACTATTGTCAAGCCGATTGTAGTTACTTTGCCTATAAGATACTTCAGCTCAGACGCACTGAGCAGTAGCTTGCGAGAACGCTGAGGGTCATAGTTTGCAGGCGCATTACTTACCTGCCAAGGAGGCACCGTTGCATTGGTAAGAAACGCTTCCCGGTTATGGATAGCAACGAACGATCCGCGCAGACTCATGTGCCCTTTTCGCACGGATTTTACCTCCGTGCCGAGCAACGAAATACCCGCTTCGAATTTCTCAAGAATTTCGAAGTCAAACTCTGCGCGTTTGTTGTATGCGTAATCTGCCATAGGAATACTGTAGCATGACGCCAGAATTTGAGTATAATAAACAGTGCAAATGGCTTCGACCTCGCCCTCAAAAGTTAGGTCAAATTATTTTTTGCTCTTTGATTGGTAAAAGACTTACTTACCAAAGAGCAGCATTGTAAGCTGTCACCGAATACTTCCCTTTTGCTGACACGTCAGCAGGCCGCAAGGTCGGGTTGGTGGTCGAAAGACCTAGGTGCCACCTCTTAAACGAGGGCAATGAAAAAGCCCCCAAATAGGACGGAACCTAAACAGGGGCTTTTTCTTATTGATACTGTTTACATCTTACGCAATCAAACCTTTTTATCAAGAAAATATCGTCGTTTGACAAAATACTAAAATAGGAGTAAATTGCTTTCTGAAGTTGATTGGGAATATTCTGGCAGTTTCAATTGAACACTCACAACAAAAAAAGGAAATATATGTTGGGAAATCTGGCTGATATGATTTTTAGTGGCGTCTTGAACGTTCTCTGCTTTTTTAGCGGAGACCCAAGCCCACGCAAACCAAAAATGACACGTAAACAGAAAAAGACGCTCGAAGGATTGAGCGACGAGCAACAAGTATTGCTCATACAATTATGGGAAGCGATGCTGAATGTTTGGATGTATCGGGACGCCTACGCAAGAGGACACTATGATCTAAGTCCTCGAATAAACGTTGCGTCGGAACGACACCAGCGGGCGGTTTCAGAGTGTAGAAATTTGAACATTCCCGAAAATCGCATCGCAGTATTTCGAATCAATTCTGAACCAATTTCTTAAACAAAAAAGGACAAGCACGTGAGAATCATTCAGTACTTAAAAACTCGTCGCGGGGCACTCGTGGTGTCTGATGTCGAAAAGAAAACCGAAGCGCCCCAAACGAACATCGAAAAATACGCCGCCTTCTTTGAAGATTTCATTCGTGAGGGGCGAAACTGGGAGATACACAGTGTGGATGAAATTGTTGTGATTTTTCGAGCCGCGGCACATGACATACACGAAAAGTATCAACAGCTGCACGATGCGACCGTTGCTCAACATGCAGCCCACTGCGACATGGTCGCATGGTGGCTTGGAATGAACGGATACAAACCTCAAGAAGTGCCATCCCTTGAAAGTATCCTTGATGCAATGGAAAAACGATGTGAAGCCTTCTCCTGTTGGGTGAAAGGAATTCAATACCGTCCCTTTTACGCAGGGTCCGACATAAGTCAATTCATAAGTAAACCGCTGAAAGTAGCGGCAAAACTCAAATGAAATCGTCGTACGTTGTAATGGTATTGGTCTCTTGGTTTTTTACTGAGAGACCTTTTTTTATACTCTTTTCTATATAACGAGCGAAGCTCGTGCATAAAGATAGCTATAATCCCCCATAGTCTCCGCCAACT
>CAYIHP010000085.1:0-3371 GCA_964363175.1 uncultured Candidatus Saccharibacteria bacterium | reverse complement strand
GGCAAATACTCTCCAAGTTTTGTTACTAGAAGATGAGGGAACTCTTGGTCGAGCAGGAGATATTGTGAATGTTTCAGAAGGGTATGCGCGCAACTTTTTATTTCCGAATGGGAAAGCGGCGCTTGCAACGAAGCAAGTGCAAGAAAAAAGAAACGCGAAAGACGTTGCAGCAAAAAAACAAGCAGAAGATGAATTAAAGAAATATCAAGAAACTGCAGATAGGCTAGAAAATACGGAAATAACTATTTCTGCCAAGGTGCGAGACGGAGAAGATTTATTCGGAAGTATTCCGGCAAAGACTATTTTAGAGAGACTCCACGCCGATTTTGCACTTTCTGTTCCACTCAAGAATATAAAGGGGTCATTTCCAATAAAAAAATTAGGAACGTACACCGTAGTAGTGCAGCTTGGTCAGGGAGTGGAGTTTCATATTGCCGTACTTGTAGTACCAAATGCCTAAAAAGCCAAAATATATATTCGTAACAGGAGGGGTATTATCTGGCCTCGGCAAAGGCATCACCGCAGCATCTATTGGAAATATATTGAAAGATAGAGGTCTTACGGTAAATATGCAAAAATTTGACCAGTACATCAACGTAGATGCTGGCACATTAAATCCTGCGGAACATGGGGAAGTGTTTGTGACGGATGATGGCGCTGAAGCAGATTTGGATTTGGGGCACTACGAACGGTTTTTGCATCAAAATGTGAATGCAAATTCTTCCGTAATGACGGGGAAAATTTATCAAGAAGTAATTAATCGTGAACGTAGGGGAGAATACTTAGGGAAAACAGTTCAGGTTATTCCTCATGTAACAAATGAGGTAAAACTGCGCGCAAGACAAGCAGCAACTTCCGGAGAGTATGATGTGCATATCGTAGAAATTGGCGGAACGGTAGGAGACAACGAAGGGTTTCATTTTCTAGAAGGTGCGCGCCAAATGCTACTTGATGAGGGGCGAGAAAACGTGTTGTATGTGCACGTGGTATTTTTGCCGTATTTAAAAGCCTCTGATGAAGTAAAAACAAAACCAGCACAAAATAGCGTACGGGAATTGCGAAGTATCGGTATTCAGCCAGATATATTAATTGCTCGCACGGATTATGAAATTGAAGAAAGCGACATTGCGAAAATGTCGTTGTACACAAATGTTGAAAAAGAAGCCATATTGCCACTGGTGACGGTAAAAAGCGTGTACGAAGTTCCGCTTATTATGGAGGAGCATCACCTCGATGAAGTCATAATGAAAAAATTAGGATTAAACACCGGGAAGCGCATGAGCGATACCTGGCAAACGTTAGTAGACACTATCAAAAAAGAAAAACCAAAAATGCAAATCGCTGTAGTTGGCAAGTACATCACCATGTTAGACACGTATGCAAGCATGGTAGAGGCGCTGAAGGCTGCGTGCTGGCAAAATGGTCTGCATCTGGAACTGTTATGGATAGATGCGGAAAAAATAGAACAAAAAGATGAAGAATCTTGGGCGCTTCTTAAAAAAGCAAAAGGAATTGTTGTACCGGGTGGGTTTGGCGTGCGCGGAACGGAAGGAAAAATTGCAGCCATCCAATATGCCCGGGAAAATAATATTCCATATTTAGGGTTATGTTTAGGAATGCAACTTGCAGTGATAGAATTTGCGCGAAACGTTGTGGGTATTACAGATGCAACAAGTCAGGAATTTGATGAGAAGGCAAAAAATCAAGTTATCCATATCATGGAAAGCCAGAAAACTATCACAGATAAAGGCGGAACTATGAGGCTTGGTGGGTGGGATTGTGTGTTGGCGCCCGATACAAAAAGTCATGATGCTTATAGTGATTTCGCCCCCGTAAAATCCAGTGCGCTGGATCACGGGGCATCGAATGGTCAGTTGACCATTCGGGAACGTCACCGCCACCGATTCGAATTCAATAACGACTATCGGGATCAGCTAGTGAAAGCAGGATTAGTGATTTCAGGTACTACGCCAGATAACAAACTGGTAGAAATTATCGAATTAAAAAATCATTCCTGGTTCGTAGCCGTGCAGTTTCACCCCGAATTCACATCCCGCCCCCTCGGTGGCCATCCATTGTTTAATGCGTTTATAAAAGCGGCGGGGAAATGATATACTGTAAATAATAAATATTTACTTTTTAGCTTTTTTATATGAAAAAGGAACGGAATAAAGCATTGATTGGGTGGGGAGTAATGGCTCTATTACTTTTTGGAGCGGTCTACCTCTCTCAAAGAATGGAAAAAGAATCAGGAGTACGAACCGCAGAAAAAGTTCAAGTGGTACAAGAGTCAGAATTGACTGAGCGGTTTATAAGTAAAAAACATCATTACGGTTTTGCATATCCGTCTAGTATGCGGGTAGTTAGTGAAAATGACGATACTAAAGTTAGTGTAGAGTTTGAAGGGGTTCCAATAATTGAATTTTCAGTAATTTCGAAAAAGGAAGAAAAAGATTTTCTGGATAATGCTTTTGCGGTATTGCAATCTTATCCTCAGCAGCAGGAGCAGGCGTATGGTGGTGGAAAGGGATTGTATTATGCTGATATTATAACTTTTCAGCCAAGATCAGAAAATATTTGGGACAGATCAGTTCTTGAGACTGGAATTAAAATTGAACCTAGCGGGGGATTCTTTCTCCACTTGAGTAATGACCGTGTACTTAGGGCAGAATATCATGTTTACTCTCTTGATAGGAATTCTAGGCCTTACGTAGACGCTATTTTACGCTCAATAAACGCGGATCTTTAGAAAAAACTTGCGGTTGATTACTAATCGAGAGATACTTTATATATGACTCAACAAGAAAATACCGACGTGTATCAAAACATTAGTATTCAACACGTCGCATCTGAAGGAAACCGAATTTATGAGAAAATTAAATCTCAACATACGAAAGACAAGGGTAAATTTCTGGCAATAGACATAGAATCTGAGGATGTATTTTTAAGCGATTCCAATAGTGAAGCAGTTCTAGCTGCAAAAAATAAATATCCAGATCATGTATTTTACGTCGTGAAGATCGGATACTCTGCTGCTGAGCGAATGGCGAGCATGAGAACTGGATCATGATCACGGGTGAGCTAGACGAAAATAGGCCATACATTACAGTTCCAATTCGCTGGGCAGGAAGGGTTCAAGAGATTCCTGTTCTGATTGATACGGGATTTGATGGAGATATACGAATTTCGCGAAAAGAAGCAGAAGATCTTAAGCTGATTTTTGATCATAGCCAACGGTTTGAATTTGCAGATGGATCAAAAAAAGATGTGCCAGGGTCCATAGGATATTCTGAATGCAACGGCGTGATCAATTCAGTAAACATTGCGATACTGGACGGACAAGCAATGATTGGTATGGGATTTTTAGAAAA
>CAYIHP010000084.1:0-3391 GCA_964363175.1 uncultured Candidatus Saccharibacteria bacterium | reverse complement strand
TGCAATTATTTATCCAGCATCTTCAATAATAAGTCTAAAATGGGGAACGTGCATATATTCTTGCAACTGCCCCCAGCCCCAAGTTTGCATAAAAGATTTATTTGGAGATGCCGCAACAAATGCGTCCCATCGAGCTTGCTCTGAATGCACTGCTTCACTTACGTTCATATAACTTAAGAAACAGATTGCTTAAGTGCAGCTTTCACTCCCGCCTCAACCGTTGCAATATCTTCTGGCAATTTGCTCACCGCCTGCTTTGCCTGAGACAATGAAAACCCGATAGCAACTAATGCATCAGACACTTCTTGGTGAACACCTCGATGTGTAGCAAAATGCATTGCGCTTGGAAGTTCTCCTAATTTTCCTTTGAGTTCAACAACGATGCGCTCTGCAGTACGTTTGCCTATGCCCGATAAACTTGTAAGCAAATCCATATCTCCGGTAATCACAGCTTGAGAGAGCACAGCAATTGGCGCGGCATCAAGCACGCCAAGTGCAGTTTTTGGACCAATAGACGGTACCCGAAGTAATAATTCAAAGTATTCTCTGTCTGTTACTGTTTCGAAACCAAACAATACCTGGTCGGAATCTGTCCTATGATCGTAGATAATAAACATTGCCTGCGAGCCAAGTGCCGTTTTTTCCCGCAATGCGGATATAACAAACACCCGGTACCCAATTCCGTGGACGTCTATAATAAGAGCCTTTTCTTCACGCTCCACAACAGTGCCCTGTATACGAGCTATCATATATATACTCTACGTCTTTTTTGGGGTGTACGTAAAGGGAAGAAAGCTGTATGCTTTTTTACGTGAAATCAAACTTCGTCATGAAAGCCCCCTTTAAACCAGCGGGAGATCAGCCCAAGGCTATTGAAGGCCTTGTTGATGGTATTCGAAAAAACTTACAACGCCAGACACTCCTTGGGGTTACTGGGTCAGGAAAAACAATGACTGCAGCTTCCGTAATTGCCGAAACTGGTATGCCCGCTCTTGTTATTAGCCATAATAAAACGCTTGCGGCGCAACTCTCGGAAGAGTTTCGATTATTCTTCCCCGATGCAGCTGTTGAATACTTTGTGTCGTATTACGATTACTACCAACCAGAAGCATATATTCCCCGCACGGGAACATACATTGCAAAAGATGCTGCTATCAATCAAGAAATAGACCGCCTGCGCCACAGCGCGATGGAAGCAATTTTATCCCGCCAAGATACTATCGTTGTTGCATCTGTTTCTTGTATTTACGGCTTAGGGTCTCCGCAAGATTATTTGAATGCTCGTGTGTTTATAAAAACGGGTGATGCATTGGGTCGGCAAGATTTTCTACGAAGCATCAGCAATTTGCAATACGAACGAAACGATTTGGATTTAGAACGTGGTAAATTTCGCGTGCGCGGAGATACAGTTGATGTGTTCCCTGCGGGAGAAGACATAGTGATACGCATAGAGTTTTTTGGCCCACATATTGAGAAAATATCAAAGATAGATCCGATTACCGGGCACGAACGCGAAGTGCGAGAATCTGCGGCCATATTCCCTGCAACATTTTTTATGACAAACGAAGCAAAGAAAAAAGCATCAATTGAGGCAATTCGAGCAGAAGCAAAAAAACAAGGAGAGATGTTTACGAAACGAAAAAAGTTTGCAGAGGCGGAAAGAATCATAGAACGCACAAATTATGACTTAGAAATGCTGGAGCACATCGGATATGTTTCAGGGGTTGAAAATTATTCCAGCCACTTAGAAGGCAGGATTCCCGGCACCCCACCTTCAACATTGATAGACTATTTCAAATTTGCGTACGGCGACAAAGGGTTTTTAACATTCATAGACGAATCCCACATGACCATCCCACAAGTGGGGGCCATGTATGCAGGGGACGCCGCGCGAAAACAAAACCTCATAGAATACGGATTTCGCCTGCCAAGTGCAAAAGATAACCGACCACTCAAGTTTTTTGAATTCGAAGAACGCATTGGGCAAACAATATATATATCCGCAACACCTGGGCCGTACGAGCACAACACGAGCGAAGCAACAGTTGAACAAATCGTTCGCCCAACTGGGCTCATAGACCCCGAAATAGAGATCCGCTCCACGAAAAATCAAATAGACGACGTGATGGAACGCATCCGAGAAACGGTGAAGCAAGGTATGCGCGTACTTGTGACCACGCTTACCAAAAGAATGGCAGAAGAACTTGCAACATACTTAACAGAATCTGGCATGAAAGCAGCGTATTTGCATTCAGACATAGATACACTTGAGAGAATCGACATTCTCAGAAATTTGCGCGCAGGCAGATACGATATTCTTGTTGGAATTAATTTACTTCGTGAAGGGCTCGACTTACCTGAGGTTGCGTTAGTTGCAATAATGGACGCAGATAAAGAAGGGTTCTTAAGAAGCGAAACTGCCCTTATTCAAACAATGGGCAGAGCAGCTCGCCACGTTAGCGGTCGTGTTGTTATGTATGCAGATAGAGTGACAGGCTCTATGCAACGAGCAATAGATGAAACAACTCGCCGAAGAAAAATTCAAGTTGCATACAACGAAGAACACGGCATCACCCCAACATCTATTGTAAAAGAAATAAAAGAATCGACACTCTCTCGCCCTATTGCAGAAGTAGAAGTTCCAGAAAACCTATCAAAAGAAGAAGCGCAGCATGCTATCAAACGACTCACGGACAAAATGCAGCTCGCCGCACAAAATATGGAATTCGAAAAAGCGGTAGAGTACCGAGACGCGATTACGGCGTTGCGGAAGAAGGCGAAGTAATTGACTTGCGCTATCAGCCAAAGCTATACTTATTCCTATGAAAAAGAATTATAAATTCGCATTAATTGCATTATTCCTGCTGATATTAATAGTTACTTGCTCCGTAATTCTGATAAATAATTTGATTTGGAAAGACGTTTATCAGCGTCTTAACTCAAAGGTACTGCCCCAACCAAAACAAGCGGAACAAATTACTAATATTTTGCCGATACCGCTAGATTGGACCAAATATAGGAACGAGGAGTTTGGATTTGAATTTTTCCACGATCCCAGTACTGCTATTGAAAACAGTATAATCTATAGTTTAAATAATGATGGGAACGATGTACGAAATCTGCGTTTACATGTTTGCCAAAAAGAAGAGACCTTGGCTTGCATAAACAACCCAATAATGACATTATACGTTTCTGCAGAAAGAGATCGGACACAAGAAAAGAGTTCGAATAGCAACACTGGCTGGTTGCCAGAAAAAATAGTTTTAAACGCACTAAATTCGCAATCACGAGAAAATTTTCTAGATACCGCCCCAGCGGTTGAGAGAAATTATGAAGGCACCTATCATGTTATTTCCATACATAATAATTATAGATACTCGCTAAGCTTTCG
>CAYIHP010000083.1:0-3485 GCA_964363175.1 uncultured Candidatus Saccharibacteria bacterium | reverse complement strand
TGAAAATGCAATCATGGCCATGTGTAATTACGTAATACATATTCTACCGCAGTCTTCATATCTGTGAAACGGTTATCACTGCCCAGTATAACGGCACCAATTTTTTGCCCCTTAGGTCCTACGGTAATAATTGCCAAATTTTCTTTCGCTGCAAGGGTGAATCCGGTTTTAGCCGCGAGTATGGGTAAATATGTTCCGAGTAATTCATCTGTTGAAATATATTCTCGTTTTTGGCCCTCTACTGTTGTAAGCGAACCTTTTTGGGTAGATAAAAATGGCTTCAGAAGTGGATCGCCGTAGGCCAAGCTCAACATTTTCATCACGTCGTGCGCTGTTGAATATTGTTCCCCTCCTTGCAACCCCGTAGCGTTGGCAAGCTTCGTATCAAATAATCCCTTGCGTGCTGCAAGCGTATTGGCATATGTCACAAATTCGCTTTCAGACCCACTTCCTGCAACTGCCAGGCTTACCATTGCATCGTTTGCAGACGGAACTAAACTTGCTTCCAGAAGTTGCCGTACAGAAACATGATTTCCAATTGGTAGTTTTACGTTCGCACCTTGCAATTGAGCTTTTCTAGCTTCGGGAGGAATCACAACAACGGCATTTGAATTTGGAAGTAATTCACGTACCGCAAGGGCTGAAATTAATTTATTTAAGCTGGCAACGGGGCGCTTGGTGTTTGCTTCTTTTTCGTACAACACAGTATCCGTGTTTAAGTCCCAAACCAGTGCTGCTTGCGCAGTTAATGCAACATCAATTGCAGGCCCAGTTTTTTTTGGAATAGCACGTGCTGCAACTTTTACAGGTACTGTTGGTTCCAACGCATACGGAATACATGTTTGAAACGGCTGCTGTAAAATCACGCAGCCGATTGCTGCGATTGATAGTTGAATAACGCTGAACATTATCTGTTTGGCAATTGTTTACCCCAAAATTTCCAAAAATACTTGCATGCAGATTTTATGTGTTCTCTCGTTGGCCTGTTTGCAAAGATACCGCGGAGTGCTCCACCCTCGCTGCTGCGCTGATGAAAATGGGAAAATACTGCTTGCGGTACGTACGTTACGCGCCATCCATGTTCCCAAAATCGTCTACACCAATCCACGTCTTCAAAATATAAGAAAAACCGTTCGTCCATTCCGCCAACTTCCTCGTACGACTTTTTGCGAACTATTAGGCACGCACCCATCAACCAATCCACGTCTTTTTCTGCCGCATGGTCAAAATCTTTCATTAAGAAACTTCTAATTTCTTCTCTGCCACGTTTTGTTTTTCCTAAGAATGTTCTTCGATAGATAATGGTCATCGCCGTGTAAAATCGATAACACGAATATTGCAATTTTCCATTTGGTGAAATTAATTTTCCACCCGCAATTCCTACTTTTGGATTTTGATCCATAAATGTAACCAGTTTTTGCACCGCCCCGGGGATTGCGATCATATCCGGATTCAGTACCAAGTAGTACGAACCTTTGGCAACTTTCAGTGCTGTGTTCACCCCAGCTGCTAATCCTAAGTTTGTTTTGTTATCGATGACCGTAATTTCAGGAAAATCGGATCGAAGCAAATACACGCTATCATCACCGGAATTATTATCCACGACAATAATTTCAGTACCGGGTGGCAAACTATCTTTCAGCAACGACTCAACCAGAGCGCGGGTTAACTGCCACATTTTATAATTTACGATGACTATTGACAGTTTCATAGAATGGGTGTATATTGCTGAGTTAGTGGCATAGTGCCCTACAAGTGCCATTTTGGCACAAAAACGTTGTTACGCAAAGAGGAGTTCTTTGAAAATGAGCGACCATAAAGCAGAACAAGTCGTTGTTATCGAAGTTTTTAGTTTGGACGATAACGAAACTACAGCCAGACAAGGCTGGCTACTGGCGGAGAAAGGTGAGTACGTTGTTGAATGGTGTTTGAGGGAACGAAGCGATGCGAATTTTGATCGCCGTCGCTGGCACGAAAAACTTTCGAAAATGATCGGGTTATTGTTCGGGTTTTCATCACCAGAGAATCCGATCATTGTTGACATCAGGGTGGTTGACGGCGATTATATTGCCCGCCTTCATACCTGAATAGCGCCCATTATCGCTGTGCTCGCGTGCCGCCCCTTCGGCCGGTACGCGTTTTTTTATTCACTTTTTTCACCTGGACAAGCACAATAAAGCGGAATACACTCGCAAGTTAGTGATATTCTTCACTACGCGGTTATTTATTTGAGACCAAACATAAAAAGAGGAGTTCTTTGAAATGATGACCATACATGTTAAGCCTAATGAGTTGGTCGGTCCCGCTCAGATTACTCGAACGGTAATGACAGCGTTGAGAGCAGCTGAGGATGGTGTGACGTTGAAACTTGATCAGCACTCTCATTTTTACGACAACCAGGATGAGTGGTTTACTTTTCTTTTGTCGCTGATCGATGTTATCAATAATAACAGAAAGCAAGGAGAGTTTCTCCGATTTATCATCGATACAAAGTTATGCAAGCATGAGCTCGAGGTTCACCTGCGTTCAATCGAGTAGATATTCGACTATCTCGCGTACCCGCCCCTTTCGGCCGGTACGCGATTTTTTTATCAAAACTTATACTTCCGTAGACCATGGAAATCCGCAATTGACAAATGCCATAGATGGAACTAAACTCCAGGGTTAGTGATTTTGTTCGCTATCTGTGCCATTGTGGCGCAAAAAAAACAAAAAGCAAACTTGGAGGTTCATTACAAATGAAGAAAAGTCAGATTATCGTGGATTTGCCAAAAAAGGTAAAATCAAAAAAAATTGCCTCAGTAATTTTCGATGTAATTCTGATGCTCAATGATTCGCAGGAAATCGAATTGCGATGCTCCGCCGAAGAGGACGACAGGGAAATGAGGAATTTCCCAAAGTCTTATCGCAAAATGATGAAAATCGTCGGACGATTGCTGATACGTTCCTCCGAAGGGAATGAGGAAGGACCGTATGAAGTTACTTGCAGGATTATTATGAACGAAGGATGTTACAGGGTCATCATAAGCAGAGTGCGGGGCGCGTAGCCCAACATGTGCCATTTTGGCAAGAAAAGACAAACAACTGAGGATCTTTGAAAATGCATGAAAAAGAATTGAATCCAGTTGAAAGAAGCGACCTTCAAGATGTTGCAGAAGAAGTTCTGCTCGCACTTCGGAGCGTTGATCATGATGTCGTCGTTCGAATGGACCAAGCAACTTCAGCTTCCTTCTCAGCGGCAGACTGGGAAAAGTATTTGTGTGAGTTACTATTGGAACTACTGAAGAAGAAAGGGAATAAAGAACATTTGGCGATCACTATCAAGGACGATCATCTACGGCAAATCCTTCTGGTAACAATTGAGTAGTACTCAGCGCAAATCGCGTACCGCCCCTTTGGGATCCGGTACGCTTTTTTTATAGTTGGCGTAATATTTCCTCCCCTCATATGAGGGGAGGCGCCTGCCATCCGCCAACTGGCGGAGG
>CAYIHP010000082.1:0-3544 GCA_964363175.1 uncultured Candidatus Saccharibacteria bacterium | reverse complement strand
ATCGCTGCGAACGTACTCTCTTCAAAAAACTCTAGAAAAAATCCTTTGAAGAAGGGGGGGGGGTGAAAGATCCGCTCTCGTCCAAATATGGACAATACAAGATTCTTCACCCCGAATAGCGGACAGTACGGCAATCGTTCCAAAGAACAGGCTGTGTGTCATCCATCAAGTTTTGAGAGTACATACCAATTTTCGTTCAGAAGAACAATAACCCTTACATACCCTCTTCAACAGATTCTTAATAAAATCCTTTGAAGAAAGGGGGTGAATTCCTCAATCTCGTTCAAAAATGAACAGCAACACATTCTTCACCCCGAGTGGCGGACTAAATCAGCCTCGTTCAAAATAGAACAGCTCAGTCGTCGTCCACCAACATCACTCATAGCATAAAACCACGTTATTTGCAAGCGGTGTTTGATTTTTTACCAATAGTGTTCTTTGTTCTCTTTGTAATATGCAACCATTCTGGCAATACCCTCTTTGAGTGAAACGGACGGTTTCCAGCTTGTTATCTTCTCAATTTTTTTTGTATCTGCAACATAATTTCCTGTTTCATTTTTTTCATAACTTTCTGGCCATGGGATGTTTATCTTATTTCCGCTCTTTACTTCCGCAAGCACCGCATCTACCATCCCGCCAAACGTCACTCTCTCTTGAGTGCCTATGTTATACACTTCTCCAGACACGCCATGCATGGTGAGTTCCAGAAATGCATCTACAATATCATCTACATATAAATAATCGCGCTCTTGGTTGCCGTCTCCAAACACGGTGATACTTTTATTTTCCATTGCTTGGCGCACAAACCAACCAACGATTGAATATTTATTGTGCTTCATTTGCTGACGAGAACCATATGGGTTTGGAATGCGAATAGATACCGTATCCATTCCAAACGTATGCGTGTAATACCGATAATACTTTTCTGCAAGCAATTTATGAATACCGTACAAAGAAAGTGGGTCGGTAGGGTGGTGTTCTGAAACGGGCGTAGTGGTAATTTTTCCATACACCATACGAGACGATGAAAAAAGTATTCTCGCATGCGGAGCGTACTGGCGCGCCGATTCCAGCACCGTAAGATGCCCCTTTCCGTTTATATCTAAATCTAAAAATGGCTGATCTTTTGAATCTATATAACTTACTTGTGCAGCAAAGTTATAAATAATATCTTTGCCCGCAACAACACTGTCCACTAATGCTTGGTCTCGGATATCTCCCTGAATAAACTGAATTTTTTCTTTGATTTCTTCCAAGTTAAACAAATTTCCGCCATACAGTGGCAACATGGCATCTAAAATTGTGACTTCCGCACCAAGCGGAACTATTGCCTGCGCAAGGCTACTACCTAAAAAACCAGCACCGCCAGTGATTAAGACTTTTTTACCAGAGAAATAATTAGCGTTTGCCATAGTGTTCAATTAACTCATTATACCTGTTCATGATATGTTTCCAATCATATTGTAATGCGTATTCCCTACTCTTGTTTCCCATAGATTTCCTCAGAGAACTGTTGTTTATCAACATTGCGAGCTTGTCCGCTAACAAATCTACGTCATCTCCCATAATAAGAAAGCCATTTTCTCCTTCGTGCACAATTTCGTTATTTCCACCCACGTTACTTGCAATAATAGGAAGTCCGGCACCCATTGCTTCTAAAATAACAGAGGGCATCCCCTCAGAAAGTGACGTGAGCACAAAAATATCTGCATACTGATACGATTTTTCCAGTTGATCGTACGGGACCATGCCAATATATGAAATAAATTGACTGACTCCCAGCTCCTCGGCCAGTGCGTCTAGCTCTGCCCGATGAGCACCCGTACCCACCACTTCAACGGTAAATGGAACTTGAACAAGGGTTCGGACCTTTGGAAGCGCGCGCACTACCCGATGAAACCCCTTGCGAGGAATAAGACGACCAATAAAAACAATTTTGACTTTTGTATTTTCTGGTCGCTCAATTGGCGTAAATCTATCAGTCTCTACTCCGTTTGGAATATAGTGAAACTGCGATACTCCGTCTAAGCGCTTTGCGATATCTTGTAAATCTTTTGAACATACAGATCGAAATGATGCACGCTTCCAAATCATTTTCAGAAGTGGGGTAATAATTGGATATATTTGGCGAAATCTTGATGGGTTTGCTCCGGGAATATCCGACCCGCCAAAATATACTCCGTATGGAATATGCTTTACATAGGAAAGAATCCACGCAACCCATCCGGCGGGCACCGCAAAAAAAGCAAATACAAAGTCCGTCTTATTTTTCGTAGTAAAGTATAAAGAATACACGAGTGCCGAAATACCAAATACTACAAGCTCGAACATAGAACTATAGTCTTTGTATCTACGAAGCGCTGGTATGCGAATAACCGTTGCTCCATCAATTGTTTCCCGATGGGGCAAATTGCCATAGCGAGACGTAATAAGGGTTACCGTATGCCCTGCCTGAACTAAATAACGAATGGCATACTTCGTAACCGTAGAGCCACCTCCACCAATTGGAGGAAATTCATTATTTATCAGCAAGAGATTCATAAAATTAGAATCCTTTTGTTTCTTTAATAGAATATGGCTTTTTTTGTGCGTAGTATGTATGAGCCACTATATCTGCGAGCACTCCAGCGAGCAAAAATTGAAATCCAAGAAGTACCAAGAGTACGGCAAGTAGTGGAGTGGATCTGCCAGCGAGTGAGATTAAACGAAACAGCCACAATGTTCCCAATGTACCTCCAAGTAAAAACCCTGCGCTAATAAACAACACCCCAATAGCACCAAATAAATGCATGGGTCTTGCAGAGTACTGAATCCAGAACTTTACAATCAGTAAATCTAAAAAACCTTTCAGCTTTTTTCGAATAGTATAGTTGGTTGTTCCATATTTGCGAGCATGGTGCCGCACTACCATTTCCCCAATGTTGAATCCTTTCCATAACAATAACGCCGTAATATATCTATGCATTTCTCCGTACAGCTCAAGTTCTTCTAACGCTTCTTTTCGGTATACTTTTAAGCTGCACCCTTGATCATGGATTTTTTCTCCGGTAACACGTCTACGTACCCAGTTTCCAATCTTACTTCCAATTTTCAGCATGCTGGCATCTTTTCTATCTTTGCGCCATCCCGAAATTACATCGTAGTTTTCATCGTTCAGCTTTTTAATCATTGCAGGAATATCTTCCGGATCATTTTGCAAATCAGCATCCATCACAATAACGATGTCACCCGTTGCAGCAGCAAACCCCGCAGACCATCCTGCAGTTTGCCCAAAGCTTCGGCGAAATCGAATTGTTTTTACGTGGGAATCTCTATCGCTTATTTCCGACATTACTTTATACGTAGAGTCCGTACTCCCGTCATCAATAACAATCAGCTCCCAAGTGCCGCCGAGCCGATCAAAAATACGCTTCGTAGCCTCGTAGAGAGCTAAAATAGACCCTTCTTCGTTTCTCGCAGGCACTACGATGGAGTAATTCATATGGAGTATATTACGCTATAATATCTATAATGTCAAACTAACTGTCATCCCGGACTTGATCCG
>CAYIHP010000081.1:0-3661 GCA_964363175.1 uncultured Candidatus Saccharibacteria bacterium | reverse complement strand
AGAAAATGGAGTAGCAACGCTTGCGCGTGTACCCGGGTATTATCTTGCCGGGAAAACAGGAACTGCTCAGGTGGCGGACGATGAAGGGAAATATTCTAAAGAAAAAAAGATTATTACGTTTGTAGGGTTTGGGCCGGTTCCGGATCCGGAGTTTTCTATTCTGATTAAACTCGACAATCCATATGGCCTTTCATTTGCATCCGGAACTGCGGCCCCGATGTTTCGAAATTTGGCAGGAAAGTTGCTGACGTATTAC
Organism: uncultured Candidatus Saccharibacteria bacterium; assembly: GCA_964363175.1. Classification (GTDB taxonomy): domain Bacteria; phylum Patescibacteriota; class Andersenbacteria; order UBA10190; family UBA10190; genus HO2-45-11b. The sequence goes on along the minus strand of CAYIHP010000081.1, from coordinate 3,405 downwards.
CAAGTACCACCATCGTATGATGTAACAAGCAGACCCGTAAAATTCGTAGTACCATAATGTACGTATGACGAGTTTTGCCGAAAAGATCGCGTGGTATCGCGCAGAAAATTATATTGCGCAGTACAAGCCATATGGTATTGCCGTTGCAGGAACGTACGGACGATACATTGCATCCGAAGCAATTTTTCATGCATTAAAATCCCATCGGCATGTACGAAAAGGGGATGCGGTAGAGCACAGTATCGACATTCCCGACGGAATACTTGGTGCAAAAAAACATAGTAAACACAAAGGGATCATGCGTTTCTTGATGCGTGAAAAAATGAAAGAATTAACGCAGTTTGAGCCAGATACTATCATTACGCAATTGCCGCTCTTGCGCCCTACCTTAGCTCCGTGGGCAGTGTCTCGCATACTCCCGCGCATGCTCGTGTTTACGCATATTGGACTAGAACACGTTGATTTATTCGTTTCGAAAGAAACAATAGCGCATGAATACTTGGCGCTTGCAAATTCATTGCCAAAAGATGCAGTGGTAGTTTTGAATATGGATGATGAATTGTTACGAACTTTGATAGAAAACATAAATCATTCCGTTATCACATGCGGCGTTCACCCGAAATCAGACATTCGTATTTCACGTGCAGTACGCAACAAAGATACTAACGGTTTGTTTCTTGAAATAGCCGTTCACGGAACACAAGAAGAAGTATTTCTGCCGTCGCTGTTTGCAAAACAGCATGTGAGTGCAGTTGCGGCGGCAATTGCAACAGCGCACGGGATGGGCGTGTCAGTAAAAGATGCAATACACGGTTTACGTGCAATAAAACCCGCTCGAGGAAACCTCTCCCGCATTCCTGGAATAAACGGATCAACTATAATAGACGATAGTCATGATACGTGCCCGGAGCAATTAGAATCTTCATTAAAATCATTTGCGACGTTGCAGGGTTCGGGAAGAAAAATAATTATTCTTGGAGACATGGATAATTTAGCGTCACTCGGAATTTCTTGTCATGAAGCAGTCGGCACGCAAGCCAGCAGTATCGTCTCGATGATTGTTTTTGTAGGAGATATGATGCGTCACGGTCAAGACGGCGCGCTTAAATCGGGCAACAAAGTCGACACTCACCATTTTGAAACGAGCAGCGAAGCAGCAAATTGGCTACCAGAATATATCCGCGAAGGCGATATGGTCTTCGTCAGTGGGGGTAAAAGTATGAAGATGGGGAAGGTAGTGAAGAGGCTCTTGGGGAAATAATGGTATTTTAAAGGCTTTTCAGCTATAAAGTATTCACATGGCCTCATCGTCTAACGGCTAGGACGTAGCCTTCTCAAGGCTAAAATCGGAGTTCGCCCGCCAATACGGCGGGCGCCCGCTGAAATAGCGGGCGATTCCAGTACAATATGAAGCATATGCATTATGTGTATGTCTTATTACTAAATTCCAATACTTTATATATTGGACGTACAGATGATCTTAAGCGGCGCATAGCAGAGCATGGGCGGGGTAAGGTTCGATCAACACGTTCTCGAAAACCCAAATTGATTTTATACGAAGCCTATGCAATAAAGCAGGACTGTATAGATAGAGAGCTGTTTTTAAAAACAGGGGATGGTAGACAAGTGTTAAAAAAACAGCTACAACATACATTACACACGGCCTCTTCGTCTAACGGCTAGGACGTAGCCTTCTCAAGGCTAAAATAGGGGTTCGATTCCCCTAGGGGCTGCATATGAAAAAACGAGTATTTATTGTTCATGGGTGGGGAGGAAATCCTACTGAGCATTGGTTGCCTTGGCTGAAATCGGAATTGGAATATAAGGGGTTTGAAGTTTTTACTCCTCAAATGCCAAATACGAATATACCAATTATTAAAGAATGGGTAGATTATCTTTCTTCGTTAGTTAGTGAACTTGATGAGCAAACATATTTTGTTGGTCATAGCGTGGGCTGCCAAACGATACTCCGATATTTAGAAACACAGGCAGGGAAGAAAGCTGGCGGATGCGTTTTCGTTGCTGCGTGGTTTAAACTTGAGGGCTTAGAAAGTGAGGAAGAGGAGCGAATTGCAGAGCCATGGATGCGTAATGATATTGATTACGAAAAAATATTGAGTAAAACAAGAAACATCACGGTGATAAATTCAACTAACGATGAGTTCGGCGCAGTCGAAGAAAATAAACGGTTGTTTGAAGAACGACTCAGCGCGAAGGTTATTATTTTGGAAAACAGAGGGCATTTTACTGAAAGTGACGGAGCAACACAGTTACCTGAAGCGCTTGAGGAGCTAGAAAAGTTTAGGTAAAAAGCAAAATACTTAAGGTTGATTAAAAAAGTAATATGCAAAAAAATGCATATTGGAAACCTTCGGAATAGACAACTGTCCGGAAACTCCGGATAGTTCGATAGGTGCGAAAAGATTAACTAGTTGCATTTTTTGCAACAACTGTCTGTGAAAGTTGGCAACCTGTTCCATTTTGGAACAGGTTCGAAAAAGTAATTCGTCGTTTAGTAAGAAAAAACCCCACATGTTGTGAGGTTGGGGGGTGTAGAAACGGGGGGTCAGGAACTGTCATGAGAGGTTACATGCCGACCATGCTTCTTGCAGACGGAGTGCCGCAAGTTACACCATGCGACTGAGGATACAAGTATGCGAGCCTTGGAATGCCGTGTGTGTCTCTATAGATGTACGGAACGCTTTTGGTGTCGCTGTAATTATATTGAGAACCCACAAGAATTACACTATACTGTTCCAAAACACATGGAAACAGCATTGCGTGAATGATTCCATGCCAAGTGCTGTAGGGAATCCGGTTGGCGGTCTTGATGTCTTTGAACGAGTCAAGCGCATTTTTGTTGAGTCGTTTTCGCCCGTCGTCAACATCGAGCAGAAGGTGTGATGTTGTCGGCACATCAAAGGTGTTGACTAAGTATTGCGGTTCAAGCTCCGATTCACCAAATAGACCCTTCAGTTTGACTCGGCCCATTAAATTTGCCAGGTCGAGTGTGTCGGGCTGAGGCGGGACGACGAGGAAAAGCTGTGACTTTTCAGGAACAAATTGCCGGAGCCGGTCAACGTCTGCTTTTGGAAAATCAAATCCGAAGCTTCGCAATGCGCTCACTTCAGACTCAAATACTTCATTTGATGTAATTGGATCTGTCTGTAATGCATGATATTGCATAACTGACATTTGTTTAGCCAGAGGAGCGAATGATGAGCTCATTAGTAATATCCTGAAACGGGAATTGGAAAGGGCAACTACGGTAATCACATACTGTTCTATATAAGCTAACCATGTCAAATTTGCCTAGCTCGGTACGGCGGCTATAAAAGAAAAAACCCGATACGCTCAAGGGCATACATATCGGGCGGGGGCATAGAAAAAGGAGGGAGGCCAGGT
>CAYIHP010000080.1:0-3698 GCA_964363175.1 uncultured Candidatus Saccharibacteria bacterium | reverse complement strand
ATGATGATGAAAGAAAGATCCTTTTAAAGATCAAAGCATTCTTTGAGCATGTTGATATTGTTTGCACATGGAATGGCGATAACTTTGATATTCCATATATCCTAGCTAGATTTGCTTATCATGGAATTCAATTCTACAAATCAAATATCATTCATTTTGATTTGATGGAGATCTTTAAGAAAAGATACAAGTTCTCAGATCAGGAAGTTTTGACCAATTTCAACTTGGAAAATATTTGCCCATGCCTTGCATTGCGAATGGGCAACACGCAATCAAATTGATCTATTCCAAGCCGAACAGCCTCTACTATGTCTTCTGGTTTTCCATATCCCATTAAATATCGCGGGGCATTTTCTGGTATCTGCGCCGTTGTAATACTGACTATTTTTTTAATTTCTTTTTCTCCTTTTTCTTGTAGCTCTCCGCCAATACTATATCCAAAAAATCCGATATTTCTCAGGTTTTGCGCCGCTTTTTCCCGCAAATCTGGGTACACGCCACCTTGTATTATTCCGTATAACGCTTGAGGGCTTTTCAGGCGTACTTGTTCTTCTTTGCATCGCTTTGCCCACTGGGAAGATAGCTTAATTGCTTGTTCCACTTCGTCTCGCGAAGCAGAAAATGGCGTACATACATCAAGTGGCATTACAATATCGGGCCCTAATTTTGCTTGAATTTGCATCGTAATTTCCGGAGTAAACCGGTGGCTACTCCCGTCCAGCGGACTTTGAAAAGTTACACCGTCCGAATCTATCACAACACGTTTCCCTAAACTAAATACTTGGTATCCACCGGAATCTGTAGTAAGCGGCTTATCCCAATGCATAAATCCGTGCAATCCCCCTGCTTGTTGAACAACATCTTCACCAGGGCGCATGTGTAGATGATAGGTATTTGCAAGCATGATGTCTGCTCCCAACTTTTCCATATCTTCGCTCATCACCTGTCCACGAATAGCACCCTGCGTTGCCACAAATTGAAAAAACGGCCCGGGAATTACCCCGTGAGGTGTGGTAAGCTCCGAAAGCCGGGCACTGCCTAATTGTTTTATTACATTAAACGCAAACATAAGATAAGCATCATAAAACGTACTCCTCCCCTTTTCAAGGGGAGGTTGGGTGGGGTGCGCACAACCCTGCAATACTCCCACCCCCTCCAGCTCCCCCTCGGGCAGGGGGAGAGACTACTTACTCCACGTCCCCATTTTTCGCGTCAGCACTTCGCGTAGTGGGTAAGTCTGTTATTCCAGCTTGCAAAGGAATGTCCGTAAACGAATCTGTTCCAGTAACTTGGATACTTTGTACAAACGGTACTACTTTTCCACGAACATTTGCTCCGGGTGTGATTGCAATTTGCATATTGAGTTCACTGAGTGGAACTGCTCTGCCAATTAACCCTTCAAGTAACGGAATAGCCCAAACAATCGTATTTGTTCTGTCATTAAATTCTATTTCTCCCGCTGGTTTATACGAATTATTCGTATACGTAACGCCATCTGGCAAGACTATAACGACTTTCGTCTGTTCAATGTCGTTGAGCGAAGACCCAATTCGAGTGCGAAGTGTGTATGTTGTTTGCTCTCCAACTTTGGGAGGCAATGGCCCCGTACTTGTGATGCCTAACCTACCATCATCATAAAACGCATCTATCCCAAGTAAAATATCTGTAGAAATAGGTAAGAAAAATCTCCCCGATACTACCTGGCGAATTTGCCCCGTCGGCTTTGGTAAATCTGGACTGTCTAACGAAGCAGTCGCGATAAGCTGCTGATTTTTTCCATTTGGCGCAAGGGGGAATTTATCGTAGGCAAGCGTACTAAACGAATAGGTAATTTTTCCACTGGCCGCTGGGAGAATGCGCCTCAGCGCAGGCACAGAAGCGGCAGTCCATGTAATAGTGTTTGTGGTGGGGTCATAGGCACCAGAATTAAGCGTAATACTGGACGCATCCAGACCCGTTCCTTCAAACTTTACTTTTACAATCGCATCCGTTAATCCGTTTGTCCCCGTATTTTTATATTCAATAATGCCATCCACGCGCCCCGATGAAGGCACTACTAATTTTCCGCTCGTATCGTTGTTAAATGTTTGCGCTACAGAAACTTGGGCAGAAGTAACAGAAACCACGTGAGAAATTTTACGCAAGGTGAACGTTTGATTTTTTTGATCCTGTGTTACGGAAATCCCAAGTTCTCGCTGGTCGCCAGAATTGCCCGTTACGTAGAGTACAGAATATCGCACCACTTCATCAAGTGGCGCAATGTCGGGGAGTCTCCAAAAAGAATCGACTACTGAAAATTCCGCACTAAATCCAGTATCTTCTACTGCAAGCTGCATGCCAGGGTCTGGAGTCAATTTCAATACCGCGCCCGTGATAACAGAGTCGCTTAAATTACGGACATGAATAACGGCTGCTATGCGTTCACCAACTGCTGCGCTCTTACCCGCTTCAATGGAAACTTCGAGCGGAATTGCAGAGATGAGCGTAGTTGCAGTTTTAGACTGCGTAATGCGTTCCTTTGGAAAATTCTTCGGGCTCACTGTAACTTCGACGCGAGATAGAGCACTTGAACCTTCTTCTCCTACCAATCTTCCACCAACAGTAAATGTTGCACTTTCATTTTCTGGAAGCGGTGGCAGTGAAACGGAAATATTTTGTTCGCTTGGTGCACCTGTCGGACTAGAAGATTCGTACGAAAAACCCGTTGGCGTAGTAAGCGTTACATCCACACTACCCCAGTCAACTTTACTATTATTTTTTACTACCAAATTATAGGTAAATTCTCCGCCCGCAGTAAAATGTTCCGGCGAACCTATTTCTATTCCAATTTGCTCTTGCCGTAATTGTTGGGTACCTCTGTACCAAATAGTGAGAAATACACCACCAATAAAAATGCTCGCAGCTAAAATACCCAGTGATGTTCGTATCACTATTTTTCTTCTTCTCTTCACTTTTATGTCCATGATGTTTACAAGTGGCGGGCTCGTTCGTACCACTGCTTCCGGAAATACTTTTGGTTGTTGTGGAGTTAGCAGTTCTTTTGTTCTTTTTTTAAGTTCCACCGGCTCTTCTTTCGAATATAAATTGCGACGCAACATCGAGATGCTATCTTCTTCTTTTTTTGGAACACTGTTATTTGGATCGGCCATTTCCTAAGAGTATACCATAGTCGTTCGGGCTATCAGATCCCTCATGCTACCGTGTAAAAGATTCGCATCTTCATCTGAAAGCGCAATGCGTGCGGCATGGGTCGGGTTTTCGGTTAAATACTTTATAACAGCAGGCGATTTATCTTTGGTAGTATTTGTATTCCATAAACGCATATCCGGCACAATCCCCGCTGTATGAATCATGCGAAGCGAGAGAGACGCATCCATGACAATTCGCTTTGTATGAGAAAGTGTTGGGTACTGCCGCCATGCTCCAAGCAATGCATCAAAAATATCTGGAGCCGCCTGCCCTGTTTCAAACAGGGTATGAAACAAGCGAACATGTCCGCACGCACGAGCAAAGGCGTCCGCATCTTCCCGCAGCTTGTGAAAATATTCTTCCGTTTCTATTTTTCCCGCATATAACGCAGCCTGTGCGCCTTCACGTGGCTTACTTTCAGATAAAGTTACTGACACCAAAGTACATGGCTCTAAATGCCCGCCTCGGCTAGATGGAATCTTCCGAACCCCCTTGGCAATAACCCGGAT
>CAYIHP010000079.1:0-3809 GCA_964363175.1 uncultured Candidatus Saccharibacteria bacterium | reverse complement strand
CATTAATCTTGCAAAGGCTCTGCTGCTCTTTTGGGTAACAGGAAGTTTTGCGAGCTTCTCTGCCATTTCTTGCCACTGTGCTTTTGGGTACACAAACAAGCAATGGTCTAAGCCACGGGTAACTACAACTCCGGTCGAAACCTCACGACGAAATTTAACGGGCATATTCATCCGCCCCTTTTCGTCGATTGTATGATTGTATTGGCCGATAAACATAAGTAATCGTGATTATATGGGCTTATCCACAGAAGGTCTCCACTTTTCCCCACACTTATCCACGTGTATCCACATTACTCCGCAAAGCATGTACTACGCAATACCCAAAACCCACGATTTATACACACCACTTCGCTCGCAAAGCGAGCTTCGCGGTGCAAGCACTTCGCTGTGGTTCTCTCCCCCTTTTCAAGGGGGAGTTGGAGGGGGTGCGGATGAGAACGGAAAAGTATATATTTAAAGAGTACCCATGAAAAAGAATAAACAAATCACCCCAAATAATAGCTTCACGGAGTTTCTCCTCTACACTACTCCAAACGGCAAAGTGAAGGTGGAAATATTTTTACGTGATGAAAATGTCTGGCTTACGCAAGCAAAAATCGCTGAGCTATTTGGAGTTGATAGAAGTGTTGTGACAAAACATTTACAAAATATCTACACTGAGGGCGAGCTTTTCAAAGAAGCAACAAGTGCAAAAATTGCACAAGTTCAAAATGAGGGAAACAGGCAAGTTTCGCGAGAAGTAGAATTTTATAACCTTGATGCGATTTTGTCCGTTGGTTATCGCGTAAACAGTGCCCAAGCGACACAGTTCCGCATTTGGGCGACAGAAAGACTGAAGGAGTATATTATCAAAGGTTTTACCATGGATGACGAGAGACTGAAGAACCCTACTAACATTTTTGGTAAGGATTATTTCGAAGAACAACTAGCCCGAATACGCGACATACGATCAAGCGAAAGACGCATGTATCAAAAAATAACAGATATATACGTTCAGTGTAGTGCGGATTATATGCCAAACAGCGATACTACCAAATTATTTTTTGCGACGGTACAAAATAAACTCCACTTTGCTATTACTGGACAAACTGCTGCTGAAATAATCCACACGAGAGTAAATAGCTCTAAACCCAATATAGGACTCACAGTTTGGAAAAACTCCCCAAAGGGTAAGATAAGAGAAACAGATGTTGTGGTTGCTAAAAACTATCTGAACGAAAAAGAGATTGATCACTTAAATCGTATCGTAAATATGTATCTTGATTTTGCAGAGATGCAGGCGAAGCGCGGGATATTAATGAATATGAACGACTGGATATCAAAACTCGATGCTTTTTTAAAATTAAACGAGCGAGAAATACTGACAGACGCCGGACTCGTTAGCCACGAGGTTGCCACGGCGCTCGCACTAAAGGAATATGAAGAATACCGTAAAGATGAGGATAAAAACTATATATCCGACTTTGACCTTGAAGTGACAAAACTTTTGGAGACTAAGAAGAAGACAAGGAAGGGCTAAGAGTATCCCCCTTCGCTCCGCCACTTGGCGGAGACTATGGGGGATTATAGCTATCTTTATGCACGAGCTTCGCTCGTTGAGTAAATAAGAGTATAAAAAAGCGGCTCTCATTTACGAAAGCCGCATTTGCTTCGCGATACGCGCCCACTTTTCATTTGTGATCTAGGTAGTGGACGAGCAAAAAAACCAACGTAAAAATATCCACCAAACCGATAATCATCATGATGGCGATAAGCGCATATCCCGATTCGTTGCTTGCGCCTGCCTGCCTGTCCCGCATTTCACCATTAATAACAAGCATGATTGGGATGATGGCGGATAAGAGAACCACAATTGAACCTACTATCACTAACCAGTGCATTTTATGTCCCTTTCCATAAACGAGAACGGGTAATTAAGGTGCTTCCACGAACGCATTAACGCAAAGCGTACCAAATAGTGTTAACCAACAAATTACCCAGTATTGATAGAAACACCCAACCAACAACTATGTGAGCCGAGATTAACAAGCATCCAGAAACCTTTTTCCCCCGACCTCTCTCCTGCAAACCTTTTGTGATGCCAAGAAATATCATTTTACAGAAAAAGATCATGACACTGATGACAAAAAGTGCGAACGCCCACATCACGTCGTTTCTCTCAAAAATCGTATTCTGGTTAACAGACGTGAGAATACCGATATTCCAATGCATTTTTATACCCCTTCAGAATTCCTAAGTTTCAAAATGTACTTTTGTACTTGTACTTCTATCCGCGGATCTTGTCAATGGGATTTGCCTTCACCCGAAACACTCCAGACTTCACTGCCTCATGCGCTATAAGCTGAATACACAAAAAGAAGCCAGCACCCAAGAGGTTCATCATTAAATCAACAGAAGTATCAAATCCAAATCCAATAGTATGCGTTCCAAAATTTACATCCATAAACAACTCAATGATTTCATTCAACACTCCAGAAAGCGTGGCTATGGCCAGAACCAATATAGACGTGTAATACGGGTGCTCGCTCCAAACTTGTTGGGGCAAGTATCGTAGAAAAAATTGCCAAACAATATACGCAACTAAAATATAGGTGATGAAATGCTCTGCCCTATTTAAAAATGGGAAATTTTCTTGCCCCTTGAAGAGCATGGAAGCAAAATTCACCATATACGCAACAAAAACAATAGGAAACGCATACACCACGTCTACGCCTCTTTTTAAAAACGCTGAATAAATCTTTTCTGCAAGAGCATACACTCCAATTAAATAAACCAGCCAATATGCATTGAGCGTGTCGGTAGAAAACCATCCACGCAAAAGGCACAGAAAGTAAAATACAAAATAGCCAAAAAACAGGGTGCGACTCAAGAGTAATACCCGCGGAATAGTGGTCATCTCCTTGCCCCTTTACGCCAAATCACGAATAATACTGCGAGACTTTTGGTTCATTGCTTCTTTCGGACGCATATCTGCGGGCAGGGTGTTTACAATTTCTTTAAATGAACCTCCAAAAATTTGGCGCAAAAACATATCATTAAAATTGAGTCGGTATTGGTATTCGTTTAATGTCATCGGAGTGTAACGAATTTCTCGATCTATTTGTTGCTCTATTGCTTTCGCGAATGCATCCAACTTCGCTTCCTGCACATCGCCTACAATAAACAAATCCGTGGGAGCCGTTGGGTTACCGGTAAAATATCCCGTAACGCACGCATAGAGCACGTTCCCAATGTTCTCAATATTTTTAAAGAGCGCATCTTCCACGCCTGGCCCAGATTTTTGCATAATAGATGCAAGTTCCTTAAGTAGTGGAAATGCTTCATCTATTACATAATATTTGCGGCGACGTTCTTCATACGTTGTCAGCATGCCTATTTTTTCCAAAATAAGAAGCTCTCTTCGCACTGCGTTCAAACGCTCATTCACCGTTCTGGTAATTTCTCGAACAAAGTATGGGCGCTTCACACCCGTTGTAAACAACGTAATAACTTTCACCCTAGTGCGGGATCCAAAGATTTTTTCGAGAGGAAATGCTTTTTGTGCCATAGAGTGCCTTTCCCCGAGTGTACGCCACGTAGAAAGAAGACGCAATACGTTTATTTCGTGTTACAATAGTATCCTATGAAGCGAGAGCAAATCATACCTTCTGCCGAAGAACTCATACTCTGCAAGGACCCTTCCATAATATGCGAAACGTATCTTTTTGACCCCGCACAAGGCGAAGAAAAGCTCGGCTTCCTTTTTGCTGCTGGTGAAACAGAGGATAGGGGCGGGATTGGAAAACCCCTCCTCGATACCGTCATAACGG
>CAYIHP010000078.1:0-3851 GCA_964363175.1 uncultured Candidatus Saccharibacteria bacterium | reverse complement strand
ATGGCACTAAAGCGTTGCGAATAAAATCTTCAACTCCGATAAAATACAAGAAGCTAGAAGCAACAATGTAGGTAATAAGGGAAATAAAACATATGCGAATAGCGCTGGTTTCCCATGCCTTATCAGCCTCAACTCGTGCGTTGCGTAGTTTCAGGTCAGTAATTCCCTGCTCAATTTTTTTATAATCCTCTTGCATGTGCATTATACGTGGATCCCGGCTCGGGGGCCGGGATGACAGTTGCTATTCTTTTTTCTTTTCGTCCTTGCCCTCTGCTGGAGCTGCACCTTCAGCACCTTCTTCAGCAACTTCCGGTTTCTTTACCCCTTCAACGCTCTCCACATCTTCTTTTACTTCTTCAGAGAGAGCTTCTAGTTCTGCTTCAGAACGTGGTGGCTGCACAAGCGCAACTGCTTCATCCAAATCTACGTGAGTAATAACTCCAACTGGTAACTTGATATCTTTTACGTGAATAGCACCTTCAAAATCAACAAGAGATGAAATATCTACCTCGATATCGTGAGGCATGTCTTTTGGCAGAGCTTCTACTTCCAGTTCATCTATGTTGCGTACAAAAATTCCAGAAAGCAATTTAACGGCTGGCGATTCGCCAACAAACTTCAGAGGAACCTTCGCAGAAATTGCCTCGTCCATGCGAACCTTGTAAAAATCAATATGCGTAATCGTGCTCTTGAGTGGATGAATTTGCACTTCTCGAATAAACACCGGGTGGTCTTCTCCGCCTTCTATAGAAAGCGTAAGCATAGTGGTATACCCTGCCCCGGTAAATAGCTTATGAAACTGCCGAGATTCCACTTCAACGTTTTGCGGATCAATGCCATATCCATATATAACCGCAGGAATATTTCCACTACGACGAATTGCACTGGAGTGACCAGAGCGACCTTTTGCTACTAGAGTAAGAGAAGATGCCATATAAAGGCTAAATCTAATCTATTATTGTTTCGCAGTCAATGCCCGAATGGTATTGTGGTCTTCTTTTAGTAATTGGTATATGGAAAGCAGCTCATCGCTTGTTACCTCTTCACCCCCAAAAAACCGCTTGGTATCTTCCGCTGTCATGTCCGTAACTAAGCCAAGGCTAACAATTCCAAGACCCGTCATGGCTACCATAGCAACAATAGAGCTTTCACATTTTGAGCACGTTACATATACAACCGTAGCATCTTCTTCTTCGCCTATTACCTTTGCTCCGTCTAAATCATATTCTGCGCTGCAGAAGGGGCATCGAGATACAAAATGTACGTTTTCATCTAATTCCATAGGGTGCTTGTATATATGTATGGTAGTCCAATTTTTACTAAATGTCAATCATTTTTAGACACACTACGAACATGTTTGTTGTTCAAATGAAATTTGAAAGTTCACTTGGAGCATGCCGAGAAAACGTTCCGTGTACCTTTACCGAAAGTGCCAGCCCGAGCAATATACACGATGCAAGAAGGTTAGACCCCCCGTAACTGACCAGGGGTAACGGTATTCCCGTAACTGGGAGTATCCCCATATTCATCCCCGCATTTACGGTAAAACCAATAATAAATATTAAGAAAACACCAGAGGCTATCAACTGGCCAAACGGGTCACGCGTTGCGCGAGCAATCATAATAATACGAACCAAAACGATGCTATATAAACCAACAACCAGTACAACACCAATAAACCCCAGTTCTTCGCCAACACTCGCAAGAATAAAATCCGTATGGCGCTCCGGAAGAAATTTGAGTTGCGATTGAGGACCGTGCCCGAGCCCACGCCCCAGAATTTCTCCGGAACCGAGCGCAATAATAGATTGATTTACGTTATAGCCAGAACGAAGCGGATCTGCAGTTGGATGCAAAAATGTTAAAATACGCTCTTTTTGATAATCAAGTAAAAGCGTTTGCCACGCGCCGGCAAACAACATTGCCCCTATGAGAACAATAGTGCCAAACAATTTCCAAGACAGCCCAAACACCATGAGAAGGCCTACCCAAAGAGACAGTATTAAAGCCGCCATCCCAAAATCTGGCTCTCTGAGCACAAGAAATACGGGAAGTGCCGTAAGAACTCCAGATACAACCAATGCACGGATTCCTACGTGTTTGTATTTGGCAAGAACCAGTGCAAGCACAAGAAGCAACATCACTTTGATAAATTCCGAAGGTTGAATTTGAAACCCAAAAAAATCAAGACGGCTCACCGTTCCGCGAATTGTTCTCCCTACTATAACAAGGAAAAACTGTACCGAAATTCCGGCAGCAAATAAAAATGGAATTACTGTCCGAAGAGAATGGTAAGGAATTTTTGCAATAAACCACATACCAATGAGTCCTAAAAAGAGTGCTGTCGCCTGACGAAAAAACAGCGGTGAAATAGTAGCGCTTACATCTGCTGCGGAAGCGAGCATGGCCAATCCAATTCCAGATAGGAGCAGAACTGCCCCAATGAGCACATAGTCAACTTCCGGCGGTAAAAGTTTCAACCTCATACAGAAAACATTACCGAAGACTGCTTGGATCTCCAATAATGTGGACTATATTTTCATCGCTATAAATATTTGTTGTGGCAATTGCAATGACCCTACTCGTAGGGCTAAGAGGCACGGGCCATGTTATGGTAAATTCTCGTTGTTCACCAAGCAGAAGCTTACCTACAAACGTTTTTCCTATACCTACAATGTTCCCTTTTTCATCAAGCGCAACCCCTGTTACTTCGACCTTTTCCCAATCAAATGTAGAATTGTTCGTTACAATTCCCGTTTGACGTTCGATTTGTTGAGTGCCCACCGCAACACTACTGCGCTCTCGCAAAAACACAGTAAATTCAGGTAAGCGCGCAGAATCAGGAAGCTGCTCCAGCGAAACATTGTTTGGGATTTGTATCTCAACCGTACCAAATTCTTTATTTGAGGGAACGGGAACGTCTATAAACGCAATATACTGCACCCCTCCTGGCAACACATATGCGACTTGCTCAACGCTCCCGATGGTTGCTCCGGAAGGGTCTTTTACGAGAAGCACAACAGGGTACTTCCCCGTTCCTGAACGAACATTTTCATTTTTTATCCGAGCAACTACGTCAATAGTTTTCCCAAAAGGGCCAGGGTCTGTAAGATGAGGAAGCACTACAATGTTTTCTATTTTTATAGGGCTAAACGTTTGCGTCACTACTGGCGCAACATACTGAGGTTTTTCTGGAAGAAACGGAAGTATCACAAGAGTACAAAAACCCCCTAGCAACAGTACGTATATAAAAGCATATACAGTCTTTTTTATGGTTCGCCTTACGCTCATAGTGCATATATCATACCATATACGGTATACTTTCTAAGCCATGAACGACTTTACTCACCTCCACGTACACTCTCACTACTCCCTCTTGGATGGGCTTGGAAAAATAGATGCATTAGTAGAGCGTACAAAAGAGCTGGGCATGAATAGCCTTGCCATTACCGATCACGGTGCCATGTACGGAGCAATTGAGTTTGTACAAGCAGCTCAAGATGCCGGTATTAAGCCAATTATCGGCATGGAAGGGTATTTAGCGCCCAATGGTCATGATAAAAAGCGAGGAAAGATAGACAGCAACCCCAGGCATATTTCTCTTCTAGCAATTAGCAACACGGGCTATAAAAATTTAATGCAGTTATCTACAAAAGCATTTTTAAAAGGCTACTACTACAAGCCTCGCATTGACTATGAACTACTAGAACAACATCGTGAAGGATTGGTTGTTCTTTCTGGCTGCTTAAACGGAGATATTCCAAAAGCTATTATGGAAAAACGCCCGGAAGATGCGGCCAGATTAATTGAATGGTACTTAGAACGATTTGAAAAAGACCACTTTTTCTTAG
>CAYIHP010000077.1:0-3948 GCA_964363175.1 uncultured Candidatus Saccharibacteria bacterium | reverse complement strand
GACTCAGTACCCTCGCACAAGGACTCCGCCCCGCGCTCTTTGAGGTGGATTTGCCATTTGCGGAATATATGCAAACTGCAAGTGTAGTTTCGCTTGTTATTTTGTTTGTATTTTCTCTCCATGGATTATACGCAATGCGCGTTACTCGTCGTGCACTGGATGAAGTAACGCAAATTTTTTCTGGAATTTCTATCGGAATTATGATTATTATTTTATATATCTTTTTACGCGCAGAGCTATTCCAGTCTCGTTTTATTGTTATTACTGCATACGTGTTAGCGTTTCTCTTTGTATCGTTTGGACGTATGTTGGTGAGGCAATTACAGCATGTGCTGCTGCGTCAGGGACTCGGCGTGCATCGAGCAGTGCTTGCAGGTAATGGAAAGTTTGCAACGGAGCTTGATTCTGTGTTTTCTCGTCGCCCCGAGCTTGGGTACCAGGTAGTCGGGAAAGTAGACGATATCTCGTGGGATGCGCTACAGAAAATTTATAACCAAAATGGCATTGATGAAATTATTCAGACAAACCCTTCGCTTTCTGATGCAGATAATTTAATACTTCTTGATTTTTCTGAACAGTATAAAATTGACTATCGGTATGTTCCAAACATTTTTGAAACGCACGCGATTAATGTTCGCTATCGCCAAATAGGGATTGTTCCCTTACTCGAGCTTTCTCGAACTCCACTGGATGGTTGGGGCAGAATTGTAAAACGGGTTATTGATGTTGTGGGAGCAGTATTTGGTATAATTATATTGTTGCCTCTGTTACTCCTTATATCGTATCTTATTAAGCGCAACTCTCCTGGTGCTGTTATATATCGACAGATACGGGCAGGCAGAAATATGGTTCCTTTTGAAATAATGAAATTTAGAAGCATGTATAGCGAATTTTGTGTTGGCCCTCGGTATGGAGGCAGGCATGCAGAAGAGAAATACAATGAACTCAAACAAACAGGGAATGAGAGGACGGGGCCGCTTTTTAAAATGAAAAAGGATCCGAGAATAACAAGTATTGGGCGTATTATTCGGCGTCTTCGAATAGACGAACTTCCGCAACTCTTCAACGTGCTTCGTGGAGAAATGAGTCTTGTTGGGCCACGTCCGCATTTACCAGAAGAAATAGCACAGTACGACAAGTATCATCGCAAATTGTTTACCATTAAACCCGGCATGTCGGGGATGGCGCAAGTAGCAGGAAATGCAGGCTTAGCTTTTGAAGAAGAGGCAAAGCTAGATATTGCATATATAGAAAACTGGTCATTGTGGCTGGATATCACGCTCATACTCAAAACAATCATTATTTTATTTCGAGATAAAAATGCGGTGTAGCTATATATGCGTATTTGTATTGTTCATGAGTATTTAACGCATATGGGGGGAGGGGAACGGGTACTCAACGCACTTGCGGTTGCTTTTCCTTCTGCGCCCATTTATACGCTTGTGTATGATTCAAATGGAGTACAAGTTTCATTTGACCCAAGCAGAATTCGCACATCGTTTCTCCAAAAGTTTCCAGGAGCAAATCGGTCTCATCGATATTTTCCACTTGCGCTTATGCCACTTGCAATGGAGCAATTTGATTTTTCAAATTTTGATGTGGTAATTTCTAATTCGCACAGTTTTGGAAAAGGCATTCTTCTTGCTCCGCATACGCTTCATATTTCCTATTGTATGACGCCAACGAGATATGCGTGGGACGGCAGTCATCGGTATGTGCGCGAGTTTTCCGGAAGTGTTTGGTTTCAAAAAATCGCACCTGTCGCTATTTCGTATATTCGTTTTTGGGATTACATGGCATCTCACAGAGTTGACCAGTATCTGACGCTTTCCAAGTATGTTTCAAAGAGAATACAGAAATATTATAATAGGCCGTCCAGTGTACTCTATCCGCCTGTTGATGTGGACCGGTTTTCGCCAAGTGAAACCAAGGGCGAATATTATCTCATCATTTCTCGACTAGTTCCGTATAAAAAGATAGAACTTGCGATTGCAGCAACAGAGCTTTTAGGGAAAAAGTTAAAAATTGCAGGAATAGGGCCAGAGCTAGATACGCTCAAGAGTATTGCCGGGTCACACACAGAGTTTTTAGGATTTGTTCCAGATAGTGATTTGCCAGAATTATACCGCAATGCAAAAGCCCTTATCTTTCCCCAAGAAGAAGATTTTGGAATTACGCCGCTCGAAGCTGCGGCAAGTGGTGTACCCACAATTGCGTACGGCGCAGGAGGAGCGCTTGAAACGATTGTAGACGGTGTAACAGGCATTTTCTTTACGCAGCAGGCTTCGTGGAGCCTCATGCAGGCAATGCAAAGAGCAGAGAATATGAAATGGGATAAACAAGCAATGCACGAGCATGCGCAGCAGTTTTCCCGTGAGCGCTTTGTGACAGAAATACAACAGTTTGTACAAAATGCATACAAGGTAGCATACTAAGGAGAGTATGTCTCAAGACTCCAAAAACGATGTTGTAAGCGCTGTTGATGCCTTGCGGCGCAATTTTTTTCTTGTGTTAGGAATAAGCATTATTGTGTTTATTATTTCTTTTGGAATCGCAAAAAAGATTCCAGGAACATATGAATCCCATTTTTCATATATGATTTCACTTGAACAGAAAGATGCTCCGTCAGCGTTTCGATATGATGGATACTATGCTCTATCTGCTGCAGATTTATTTTCTGCAACAGTTGCAAGTATTGCGACATCTCCCGAAACAATTGTGGCAATGTTTGCAGAGGCTCATATTGCACTTCCTACGCAAGACGCCATTGACCTGAGCCGACTTGTTACTTCAAAAAAAGAAGCACCGCAACTGGTCCGTCTTTCTGTGCAGAGCGCATCGAAGAGCAATGCAGAGAAGTTAAGTGCTAGCCTTATTTTAGTTATGAACAAGCGAATTGCTGAGTACAACGAAAAGGGGCTTTCATCTGTTGCGTTTCGAGCCGTTCCTACGCAGGTGTGGGTATCATACAATGCGATAAAACCACTTCCTGTGGCAGCGTCACTGTTCATGTTGGTGTTTGTGGGGGGTAATATAGCTGTTTTATTTCGGGAGTCAGTCAGAGGAACATAATTACTGTATGCATATAGCCATCGACGTCCGTTCGCTGATGGGGGGCAGGCACAGCGGTGTAGAAGAATATACGACGCAGATCATTCGGGCAATGTCTACCGTTGCTCCACTTCATACGTATCATCTGTTTTATAACAATGCAAAAAAAGTAACGCTTCCCCTATTTCGAGAAAATATTGTAGTGCATCCGTTTCGGTATCCTAATAAACTTCTGCATGCGTCTCAGCTTATATTTGGGTTACCAAAGTGGGATGCTATGTTGTCTCAACATATAGATGTGGTGTTTGTGCCGAATTCGCATCTTGTTCCGCTATCTCGCAATGTTCCACTAGTATCTACAGCTCATGACATAGCATTTGAACGATTCCCGGAGTTTCTTACCGTAAAGAGAAGAATCAAGGATTCCCTTATGAGTCCTAGGGATTTATTTATGCGTTCAGACCGCGTTATTGCCGTATCAAAGCATACGGCGCGAGACCTCGTAGATGTGTACGAAATGAACGAGAATAATATTACTGTCGTGTATCCTGGAATTGTTTCGCAAAGAGAAAACGTACGGCCAGTTGATGTACAACGAGTGCTTCGCACGTATAATCTCCCATCACGGTTTTTATTGTTTGTGGGTACAATGGAACCAAGAAAAAATATCGGTGGAATTATTGCTGCATTTTCAACAATTGCAAACCGAGTATCACAGAACTTGGTTATTGCCGGAGAACAAGGTTGGAAAATGCGAGAACTCATGAAAGCCGTCGCAGCATCGCCGTACGCTGATCGCATTCACGTAATTGGCTTTGTGGCAGAAGAAGATAAGAACGCATTGTACGCCGCGGCAGACTTATTTGTGTATCCGAGTTTTTATGAGGGGTTTGGGTT
>CAYIHP010000076.1:0-3992 GCA_964363175.1 uncultured Candidatus Saccharibacteria bacterium | reverse complement strand
TGCCCAGTAGTGCATAGCGGTATATGCCAAGTATTCTCACGGGTTACAACGCTCATGGTTGAGCTATATGCTTGCAATGCAACCCGAATTTTATCGACAACCTGTTTTGGTGGGATAATTGCAATACAGATACTCATATAATTTGTATCATACTGGCGTTGCCAATTTTCGGATAGTCCGTACGATAATGATACATGAGGGCAATTTACAGCAAGATAGCCCAACAGGCGGCGGAGCACTATGCTCGTACGGGAACGTATATGCCCGTCCCCAATACGCTGACAAAAGACCTGCTCGTCCAGAAAGCTTGTTTTGTTTCTGTGATTGAGCAGCCAGGAAGTAGAGTGCGCGGAGCATTTGGCACACCACTCCCCCATTGCACTTCCTTGGCGCAAGAAATTATCGAAAACACGGTAGAGGCAATTGTGAGACACAACGTTCGCATGCGTGCAATAGATGCAATGCATTATGGATATGTAGTGGCAGTGCTCGGCCCCATTGAACGGATATCAAATAAAGAACATTTAAAGCCTCGATTGTTTGGACTCTATTTGCGTTCGGATAAAAATAAAATGGCATTACTGCTTCCGGGAAGGCCAGGCATTGATACACCCGATGAGCAAATCGCAACTGCAATTCGAGAAGCTGGTGTTGATTCGCGCAGTGAGGCAATTACCATGTATCGCTTTCCCGTAACGTCATATGGTCCCTAAGAATTCTCTTGTATATGTATTAGTTGCACCCTGTATTCCGCTCATGGGCCATGGGCACGAAGCGTATACGTATCATACGGAGCCGGTATATAGTAGGATGGTAGCCGGTAGTGTTGTGCGGATTTCTTTTGGTAAGAGGAAAATTCTCGGTGTTGTATTACAGGTTGGTGTAAAGCGTCCGCGCTATCCGACCAAGCCTATTGCAACTGTGCTTGATACGATTCTCACGAAACAGCAAATGGAGTTCGCGACGCAACTCGCACGATTTGCTCACGGTGGGCTTGGGTTTACGCTCCGGCTATTTGTTCCCCACCCACTATGAAAAAAGTTCCAATTGCAATGATTGAAAAGAGTGCCGAAAAGCGGCAAAAAAAGATATCTGTATATATAAAAAAACAAAAAGGGCAAACACTTATTCTTGTTCCAGAAGTTGCCATGCTCGATGCATACGCTGATATGGGAACGCTGTATCATGCAGGACTTCCACAGTCAGGAAAAAAAGAAATCTGGAAACAAGTGCAGGAAGAAAAAGTACAAGTAATTATAGGCACGCAGAAAGCACTTTTTTTGCCGTTTAAAAACTTGAAAACAATAATTATTAGTGAAGAACAATACGAAACGCATAAATTATGGGATCAGTATCCGCGATTACACACCGTGCGAGGTGCGCAGTTGCTTGCAACTATTTGGAATGCCCAATTGATATATACGTCCTCATACCCTTCTATCCGGTTACGTTTTTTACTAGAGCAAAAGGCTTGCGAAGTTCTCGCAAATAATCCGATACAAATACAAACAGACATCATCCCTTTTTCATTTGAAGATAGGAAGTGGAAACGTGCGCTTCCAAATGATGCGGGAACAGCAATACGCGCATGGGCTCGGCAGGGTAAAAAAGTATTGGTGTTGTATAACAAAAAAGATAACCAGAAAATAGCAGAAACGCTACATTTTCATCTTTCGAAAAAAGCGAAAGAAAATATTGCGCTCGGTACCACTTCCCTCTTAACCGACGCAGTAGAGCAACAGTATGACCGCGTGGTTTGGATAGCTCCCGAGCTTACTATGCGTGCAATAGATTATAGGTCTGGTGAGCATGCACGCATCCTCGCAGCTCGCTTACAAAACATTACTCCAAAGATTCCGTTAATGATCGTAACCCGGAGTTTAGACCTTACGCAGCAGATACTGGGTGTAGATGATACGACTTGGTATGAAAAAGTTCTCAAAGAGCGCCGATTGCTCAATCTCCCACCCTATACAGATCTCGTGCGCCTTACCGTTCGCGATAAGAGTATGAAAAAAGCGTTGTCTCGAGCAGAACAAGTATCTACCATGCTCCGCGAAGCACTTGCAAAAAACCCTGAAAATCGCGCATTTGGTTCCTATCAAGAACGCACTCCCAAAAAATCAAAACTATTTGAATATTATATTTTATTGTCAGGTAAACTGGAAATTCTCAGTGAAGCATACAAAAACCTTCCCATAGACAGCGCAGACATTGATCCGCAACGGATTGTGTAATAATATGCATATAGGCGTTTTTCCTCACATGTTTGTCCTTTATAAGGAGAGCCTCCTCAAAGAAAGAAGATCAGATTTTGATTGTCTTTTGGAATATAGGTTCTGATTTAGGACCGTATTCCCTAGGAAGGAGGGAAGATCCAGCTAGCCCCTGAGTCAGTTTGCTAAAAATGCGAACTGGCTCTTTTTATATATGCGATATAAGCAAATTCTTTTCTTCTCGGGTGAGTTGTTTGATTGCATATTCCCGTTTCATCGCATCTTCTCGAGAAGAAAGTTCTTCTGAGAATACGCATATCACCGGTAATCGCGACCGAGTATATTTTGCACCTTTCCCAGCGTTATGTTGCAATACTCGTGCTTCTATATTAGTCGTCCAACCGGTATACAGCGTGTCATCGACACACCGAAGTATGTATACGAAATATTTACTCACTATATGATCAGAAACACGAGCGATACGATAGCGAGGATCCATCCGATAGGCAGAGAAATGCCTACTCCGAGTAAGAAGCCCGCATCATATATAAAACCTGCATTTGGTTTTGCATATATTTCAACATCCATAAATAGCTCGAGTATAAGGGCATACGGTGCAACCATCCCGTGCCAAAGGCCAGATACTAAGCCGGGAGTATCCACAGAAGCTCCTCGTTCTACAAATCCAATTGCTGCATGTGCGGAAGACACTACAGAAATACTGCAGATAATAATCAAGGCCATGAAAGCAAAAGAAAGTAATTTTTTCATACTTAAACTATACCCCTAATTTTTTGTTTTTACGATGGTATTACAAGTGGCTCAAGTACAAGTGTAATATCAAACTTATCTTTTACTGCTTGTTGTATCTCTTGCGCGAATGCGAGCAGTTCAGCTGTAGTGCCTCCTTTATTTATTAACGCTAGGCTATGGTTTGCTGAAATGCCTACCCTACCCCTTGTTGTTCCCTTGCCAAAGCCGGCATGTTCAACAAGCCATGCGGCGGAAAGTTTAACTAAGTCTCCCCCTGCTTCGTAAAACGGTATCTTTTCTTCTACTGTAGCCTGAATTTCTTCTAGTTGTTTTTTTGGGATAATGGGATTGGTAAAAAATGAACCACATGAAATACTGTTAGGGTCTGCTGGGTCTACGAGCATTGACTTTTTCTTTCGGAGAGAAAGTACCGCATCGCGAACTTCTTGAAGGGTTGATGACTGCGATACAAGAGCACTTAATTCTCCGTAGCGGATATTGGGCGCGCCATTTGGAATAAGCCTGAATGTAACAGAAGTAATAATATACTTGTTAAAATCTTGTACTTTAAACCTGCTCGTACGATATCCGAAGAGGCATTCTTCGTTTGTGAAACGAACTTTTTGGCGCGAATCTCGATCAATTGCATCAACATAGAAAATAGTCTGCGCAACTTCTTGCCCATATGCACCCACGTTTTGAAATGGTGTGCCACCACATGAACCTGGAATGCCGGATAAGCATTCAATACCAGTTAGGCTATGCGCAATTGCATATTGCACAACATTGTCCCACTGCTCCCCTGCTTGTGCGGTAAGTAAAACAGCATCCCCGTCTTTTTGTGTAGTGATACCTTTTGTTTGTATATGAATAACAAGCCCGTCAAAACCTTCGTCCGCAAAAATACTATTACTCCCCCCACCCAGTACATGCACGCGCAAATTTTTTTCTTTCGCAGAAATAAGCGCATCAATAATGTCTTGATTAGTTTTACAAGAAATATATTCTTTTGCATTCCCGCCT
>CAYIHP010000075.1:0-4302 GCA_964363175.1 uncultured Candidatus Saccharibacteria bacterium | reverse complement strand
GAATTTTTTCTTGATACTGAGCAGTTGTAGCAATATACACGCTCTCTTTTTCCACAAGGCTCGTCGCACGCTCATATGTATGCTCGAGAAGCGTTTTCCCCGTACCCAAATCAAGAAATTGCTTCGGATGGTTCTTTCGAGATACCGGCCACAGCCTCGATCCGCCCCCGCCTGCCATAATGACGATATTCATAGGTGTAGTAATACGATACACTAGTGCCTATGGGCGTTGCAAAAGTAACTTTTATTCCACATTCCAAAAATAATCACTGGCCGCTTGCGCTCCGTCACCGAACGCTCGCATACACTTCTTCTTTCCTTATACTTGCAAAAATAGTTGCAGTGAGTGCAATTGCTCTTACTCCAAACATTGCGGAACTTTCTACGATCACCGATAGCAGTATGGTGCAGCTCACCAACAAAGCACGTACAGATGCAGGGCTTCCTCCACTTACCATCAGTAGCGAACTTACTGGGGCTGCAAAACAAAAAGGGCAAGACATGTTGAAACATCAATATTTCGCACATATTTCTCCAAGCGGAACAACCCCTTGGTTCTGGATGAAAAAAACAGGATATTCCTACACCGTTGCCGGAGAAAATTTGGCAATTGATTTTTTAGATGCAGAAGATGTAGTTACTGCCTGGCTTAATAGCCCCACCCACAAAGCAAATCTGCTCCATAAAGAATATACACAAACGGGTATTGCGGTAGTAAGCGGTGAATTTCAAGGAGGAACGTCCGTTATTGTTGTGCATATGTTTGGGAAGCCGCTTGCAGACGAAGCACAGACTCCGGAAAGCACGCCTGAAGAAGAGCCGTCGACACCAACCACTCCTCCACCGCAGCTTTCTCCTCCTACTCCTAAAACACCAAGAATTTCGCTTGTACACACTCCTGAAACAAACGAAGATATTGTTTCGTTTCGTGCAGAAGGAGAAATAAACAACTCACTTGTCCTGCTTATAGAAAATAAAGAACGCTCTATTACTACCATTCCCGATTCCGGTTTGGCGTATATTTCGCTTCCCGCAAAAAATTTACCTGCAGGAAATATAGCTGTGCAGGCATTTACTCGGGGTGTTCAAGGTGTAACCAGCGATCTTTCTCCTCCAGTCTCGTTTATAAATCCAAAAGCGCTCCCAGCGGTTGAGGTAATATACACATTCGCACTTTCTCCTGCATTCGATCAACAATATATAGCGCTTGTGGAGTCTTCAGGTGCGTGGCAACTATTCTCATTACATTCCCCTATTGCAGTCAATGCTCACGTAGTAAGCGCGCTTCCAAAATTCACCATGCAAGCAGATGTTGCTGCAAAAAGCTTCTCCGCTAGCTTGGTGCACGCTACCAGACAAAGCACTTCTATTATCCTTATCTCAGTTATCTGCCTGCTCTTTCTTGCTATTATTATCCGTATCCGGACACAACACCCAGCTCTCATTTTGCATGCCTCTTTGGTCATTTTCCTGGCAACCACAATGCTATTGACATTTTGATATAATAGGATTATAATAACGGGTTATGAAAAACCCCCTCGTATTACTCCTGGCGTCCTTCTTTTTTGCATTGCTGTTTTTTTCCAGCATTACGCTGCTTACGCTTACATTTGCGCCTTTTTTACCTGCTTTTGTTGCGTCTATTAAACCTTCCGATTCAAGTACAATTGCACAATTACCACTGAGTCCAGATCGTATTGTACCGTTTTCTACCCCTGCACCAGAAATAGTAGTACACCCCTACCCTATTCAAGTACCCCTCACGCCTGCGTACAACGCGGCAGAAGCACGCTCTAATTGGATTAGAATTCCAAAACTCAACATCAACGTTCCTGTTGCTTTAAGCCCTACCATGAAAGACGCAGACGTTATTACAACATTAAACACTGGTGCTGCACTCTACCCAAATGGCGTAATGCCTGGTGCGCTGGGCAATGCATTTATATCTGCCCATTCAACGGGTGAACCATGGAAAGGTGCATATCGGTTCGCGTTTATTAAAATTAATGAACTAAAAACTGGTGATGCATTATACGTTGACTGGAACGGAACAAGATATGCGTATCGCATCACTGGGAGTGAAATTATCACTCCTACTGCTGATTTTCGAGTTATTTCCGACCGTCCAAAACCAACCATTTCTCTTATGGCATGTTGGCCACTGTGGTCAACAAAGCAACGGATGTTAATTCATGCTGAGCTTACGAATATTACACAGCTCACCAGGCCAGTTGCAGTGTAACCGTACAATTGACGAACATCTCTATCTGAGAGTATACCTAGCTTAGCGTGCACCTTGTACAACCTATAATCTCAAAAAAAAGGGGGTAAAACATGTCCAGCGATACACTGCTTCAGGAGTTTTTTGCATCTACCCAGAAGGCCGTCTACGCGGTACGGCGCATTGTTGGTGTTGTGAATGTAAGAAAAACCTACATGCCAGAAGGCGTAAAAAGCGCGGTAAGAATTGGTACAGAATTTTCGATTTCTGAACCCAATTTTCTGGCAGTTACCACAAGAAGAGGCATATTCCCGTATAGCAATATCTACGCTCTGCCAGAAGATGTCCCGAATGATATTAGGCAAGACGCACCGCACACTTCCAGTGTAATTGCGTTATTCATGGATGAAGACGATGCTATTGAGTGCACGAATTCAGCTCCTACCGAAACCAGAGACTTCCGATGGGATGAGCACACGAGAGCGGTTATCCGTGCACTTAAAAACGATCCGGTTATCCGAGTTTCGCATGATCCCGTACTTGGATTTCCAGCTACTTTCTTCGAAAGTTAAGCACGGGGTCGTCAACAAATGAACCAACAATCTCGCCGGAACACACGTGTCCGGCTTTTTTTATGCAAAAAATTCTTCAAGGATACTTTTTACTTCTTCAGGTGATATATACGTTTTGACTTGCAGTTTCTTATTGCCAGAAATCATTGCGGACAAACTTCGGTCTGGCATTTCGCGATACAAACAAAGTATTCTTTTTCCCATTACCTCTGCCCGCCCTATTTCATACCCCACCCCCAGGCTTGGCTGTGTAACTTCGGCCACTATAACATCTGCCATCGTAACCCATTCCATGTCCTGTTTATAAATTGCATGTACATCTTTTCCTGTTCCTGCACATGCTTGTATTTCCTTGTTTCCAAAATGTTCCGTTAATACGGTGCCAAATGACCGCAGCGTTTCAATCAGCTGTTTGTAAATTTCCTGATCATCCCGCCCGCCACGGATAGATGCTGCGAAGTAGATGTTCATGCATGCGCTTTTTGCTCTAAAATCCGAATGCGATCCTCCATTTGCTTTATCCTGTCGTCATGCTTTCCTAAAAGCTTCATTGCTTCTTTTAATGTTTCAAAATCTGATCGCAACGAACCCACTTCATCGAAAATAATTGGAATCAGTTTTATTTTTTCTTCCCATTCCATCATATGGGTTATTTTGGTATACATGTCTGGAATCTGCTGCGTAGCTTCAATAATAATTTGAAACTTCTCCCGCATATCCTCTAAAAGGGCGCCAAAATACATTTCTTGATCTGAACTATTTCGAATTTCTTTAGCCATATGTAAATTGTATGGTATTTTCCTATTTTATGAAAGATAGATTACAACCCCAAAATGAGTCTTTAAAGGGCTTTGTATGGAAACTTTATAAAGTTTTGCAAGCTTTATAAAGTTACATTTTTGAAGACTTGCCTATACACTCCAGCTAATGCTCTCCCCGTTGTAACTTAATACCCTATCGGCGGCTTAGATTTTGAGGGAAGTTTGCTTAGGCTTAGTTGCTGTATTTGAACCAAAATATTTTTTGCAAACTTTTGAGCATTACTCCAAGACTGTTCTCCTAACTGCTCTTTCAGGTAGCTTTCAGTTTTTTCGTAATCATCTTTAAAATTTGTATTTATATGTTTCCATTTAATCCCTTTAAAAAGCTGCGCTATATCCTGGTCGTATTTCAAGATTCCTTTTTTCATCAGAAAGGCGATTCCCGGGTAGCCCAAATATCCCTGCCAGTAAGAACCATTATCGTTAGACGTAATCGCCTGCTCTTGCGGGTTATACATAACTTCGTACGTTTTATTTCCGCTCGAGGAAACTACTTGTGCTTCATTACCCGTAATTTGTATACGATTATCCGCTATCGCACCAAGCGCTTCATATACTTTTATTCTTGGCGGTATGTTCCATTTCATACAAAAAATATTGAACGAGTGTTATCCCCCACATTACAATGCCGACAGAAAATGATATGAGCGGCAACAACGCTTTTGTAAGAAGAAAAAAGATAATAGAC
>CAYIHP010000074.1:0-4315 GCA_964363175.1 uncultured Candidatus Saccharibacteria bacterium | reverse complement strand
AAGTGGCGACTCACCAGTACCCGTTGGCTCATAATGTTCAATGTCGGGTAACAACACTGGCAATTGATCTTCTGAAACTGGCACAACTCCATCTTTTGGACAATGAATAATAGGAATCGGTTCTCCCCAATACCGCTGACGAGAAAATACCCAATCGCGAAGTTTATACGTTGTTGTTTTTGCACCAAACTTCTCTGTAATCTTTTCTTTCGCATCGGTCGAAACCATACCAGTAAATTCACCCGAATCAATTAACTTTTCGTCGTCTCCGACTACAGCTACAAGTGGCAAATTATATTTGTTTGCAAATTCCATATCTCGCGCGTCATGCGCAGGCACTGCCATCACGGCGCCAGTTCCGTAATGAGCCAATACATAATCTGCAACCCATACCGGAATTTTTTCTCCCGTAGCAGGGTTCACTGCGCTAACCCCCCGAATTTCAATGCCAGTCTTTTCTTTATTCTCTGCAGTTCGATCTATTTCTGTTTTTTTCGCAGCTTGTGCCACGTACTCACGAACTTCCTCTTTATTTTCCAATACAAAATGCGTATCGTCTGTGGCTAATTGCACCCACAGATGCTCCGGAGATAAGAGTAAAAAAGTAGCACCAAACAATGTATCTGGGCGAGTAGTAAACACATCAACAGCGTTTTCTCCCCCTGCCCGAGGGGGAGTTAGAGGGGGTGGGAGAATCAGATCGAACTTAAAAACAGCACCTTCGCTTTTTCCGATCCAATTTTTTTGGCTTTCTTTAATAGACTTCGGCCATGGAAGCATTTCCAGTCCTTCTAATAATTTTTCTGCATAGTCCGTTATTTTCAACGTCCACTGCCGCATGGGGCGCTTTTCAACTTGCGACCCGCATCGTTCGCACTTGCCATCTTCCAAATCTTCATTCGCAAGCCCCGTTTGGCACGACGGGCACCAGTTAATCGGTTCAAATGATTCATACGCTAATCCCTTTTTAAAAAGTTGCAGAAAAATCCACTGCGTCCATTTGTAATACTCGGGATCTGTGGTATTTATTTCCCTGTCCCAGTCATACGTAAACCCAATTTTCGAAAGCTGTTCTTTAAATCTGGCAATGTTCTTTTCCACTGCAATGCTCGGATGGACTTTATTTTTAATTGCATAATTTTCTGCAGGAAGTCCAAACGCATCCCAACCCATCGGGTGCAGCACGCTGTATCCTTGCATCATTTTCATCCGAGAGTACACGTCCGTTGCTATGTACCCCTTTGGATGCCCTACATGCAGCCCTTCACCGGAAGGGTACGGAAACATGTCCAGTACATAGCATTTCTTTTTCGATGGAATATCCGGTGTGGTAAAAACACTTTCATCAGCCCACTTTTTCTGCCACTTTTTTTCAATTTCTGCGTGATTGTACGGTGTGTCTGACATGTATGCAGTATATATGTAGTGGGTGCGTATTGTCATGCGAAGCTTGCTTGCCGTACAAAAAGTGCTACTATCGATATGCGTTCGAATTCTGTTCCTTCTATCGTAAAGGGCATGGACTATGCTGAGCGTAAAACAGATAGTAAAGATCGCACGTCATCGTGCAGCTTGTTCCGCAAAAAATTGGAAACCCCAACGAAAACCACGAACGGTACACGTCAAGCTTGTATTTGTGAATGATAGAACTTCCGGGCACTTACTTCTTGTGAAAAAATAGTCTGAGTTTCATCCCCAACTGGTCAACGTATAAGCCCTTGTGCATCCGCAAGGGCTATTTTTTTGCAAAAAAATAACCGTAGGCAGTGCAAACACATACCTACGGCGAAAATGTCTTGATCAAAAACGAACTAAGCAATTCGGATTCTCCTACCTCGAGGGAACAGTGTGCCACCTGTCAGAATAGATTGTTCAAACCTGTTCTGTTCTGTCGCTTCTACCTCTGAACCCTCACACCGTCGCACATCGCATGCCCTTGAGAGGCTCCTTGCCTCGGCAAGAACTTCTTCACATGACAATGCCTGCAATAAACGCCTCATGAGTCTCTTCGATTTCCTGTTCATCATTGCCTCCTTGACCAAAAAAACAATAAAACTATAGAATCGGAGCACACTGCTCCGTATATCCCAACTTGTCAAAGAAACCTGACAAAGTGAATATAGTCCTATTTTTCTACATGTCAAGTGCAAATAGTTTTTTTGTATTCTGCTGCGTTGCCTGTTCTATTTCTTCAAAAGACACTCCTCGGAGAGTTGCAATAGTAGCAATAACATAGCGCACATACGATGGCTCGTTACGTTTTCCGCGAAACGGCTCTGGGGTTAAAAACGGACAGTCTGTTTCCACGAGCATAGATTCAATTGGAATGTTTTTTGCAATTTCACGAAGTTCCTGTGCATTTTTAAACGTAACAACCCCAGAAAAAGAAATCATCATACCAAGAGCCATGTACTCCTGCACCTGCTGAAGTGTTCCGCTAAACGTATGAATAACGCCGCGAGGTAATTCATGTGCTGGATACGAAGAAAGCACTCTGAGCAGCTCCGTGTGAGCGTCTATACCATTTCCACTTCTTACATGAAAGATAATGGGTTTGTTTGCTTTCTGTGCGAGAGCAATAAACTTTCTGAGTATCGGCTCTTGCTGTTCAATAGTTCCGTCTCGGTATGTATCAAACCCCACCTCACCGATTGCACATACTTTTTTATTTTCAGCGAGCAGTTCAAGCGTATTCCAGTCGTCTTCGCTCATATTCGAAATATCATCCGGATGCACGCCAACAGATGCAAATATATGCGCATGTTTATCTGCCAACTCAACTGCTTTTTTACTTACCGCAACATCCGTACCAACTTCTACCCAAGCAAGAGCATGTTCTGCTGCTTGAGTAATAAGAACATCTCGATCTGAATCAAATTGCTCCGCCAATATATGTGCGTGACTATCTATCATACCCAAATATAATACGATATACTGGTCGTACATGCTATCGTTTTCGCACACGCTCATCAGCCTGCCGTTTGGACTAACACTCACAAATCCACTCCTTATTTTCATCGCTGCGTTTCTTATGCACCTAATATCCGATATGTTTTTGCACTGGAACATATACCCTCATCACTATAAAAGCTATCCGTTTTTTCGAGTTGGTGTAGACGTACTTTCGGGGCTGGTTTTTAGTTACCTGCTGCTAAGTAACGCACTATTTACATTGCCAGTACTTGCGGCAATTGCAGGAGGAAATGCGCCCGATGTATTACATGCGTTTTGGAGCTTCTTAGAAAAAGCAAAGCAAAAGAACGCACCAGGGTTTGTACAATGGGCATTTCACTTTCATGAAATCATTCAACGAGAAACGCTCAGCCCGCTTGTAGGCGGGCTGTGGCAAATTATTTTTTGCTCTGTGGCAATTATTCTTGTTACTTTTTTGCGCTAAATTTTTCTTGATACCGTGCCACTCCGTCTCGAATAATTTGCTTCGCCTCATCTGCATCTCCCCAACCATTAATTTCAACTGTTTTCTTTTCTAGTTGCTTATACGTCTGAAAGAAGTGGGCAATTTCGTCTTGCACGGCTTGCGGTATGTCAGATAGTTGCTTTGCGCCATTGTGCCGCACATCATCTACTGGAACGCATAAAATTTTCTCGTCCCCTTCTCCGCCATCTATCATGCGAAGTACACCGATAGGGCGAACGTTCATCAAGGTTAGCGGGTACGTAGGAAAATTTACCAGCACCAATCCATCTAACGGGTCATTATCTTGCCCTAATGTTTGTGGAATAAATCCGTAATCGCCCGGGTAATGAAATGGTGAGTACAACACCCTATCTAGTTTTAATAACCCAGAATCTTTATCTATTTCATATTTATTTTGTGATCCTGTTGGAATCTCTACAATTACGTTCACTTCGTCGGGCATATTTTCCCCGTACGAAACATCGTGCCATACATTCATAGCAAAAAAGTGTTAAAAATTAAAATACTTACCCTGCAAGCTCATCATCCCCTGCCGATGCGGAGAAAAAGTCTGCAAGCATAATACTAACAATAGTTGCAACAGGAACAGAAAGGATCACACCAACTAGTCCGGCCAATCTCCCGCCAAGCAATACTGCAATCAATGTAACAAGAGGATTTAATCCAGTTGCTTTACGCATAATATTCGGAATAAGGATGTGGTTTTCTGCTTGTTGAATAATAATATACAGTATTAACGCAAATATACCCAGCGTAAGCGATTGTGAAAGTGCAATTGCCGTCCCAAGAACGCCAGCAATCATCGGCCCGATAACAGGGAATATTTCAAGAAGCCCAGCCACCAACCCTAACGTAAATGCGTACTTTACCCCAATT
>CAYIHP010000073.1:0-4374 GCA_964363175.1 uncultured Candidatus Saccharibacteria bacterium | reverse complement strand
CCGTATAATCCACAAACATAGTATTTGGCATATCAGTGATCAGTAAGCGGCTTGGCTTTGCGTTTGAATCTTCTACTATAGATTTCACGTGCTCTTCCAAAAACGCCACTATTTCGTTATCGGGCATGACGCTAGCGACCCCCGCTACCGCTTGGGAAGAATATTTGTCAGATTCTTTTGTCTGCACCACATACGTTTTTCCTGGAAAATTTGGAATACGAACTTCGTCTTTCATACGACCAGTTTCTAGTTGTAATACGTACAAATGCTTCTCCCCTACCCTGGGGCTGGCAACAAAGGCAGTGAGAGCAGAAGAGCCCGGGCTATGAGCCGATTCAAATACGCCGTCCATGCGAGCTATTGGCCATTCTTTTGTCTCGTTTTTCATCCAAAAGGTGAGGCTTCTTCCGTCTTGTACTGCAAAGAGTAGCGAACTGTTTTCCATCCATCGGACGAAAACAACTTTGCCTTTTATAGATTTCGGAACAGCAGGTTCACTTTCTCGCGCAATGAAAAGATTCGAATATCCTGCCGTACCTGGTTTCGCGAATGCAACTCGTGTCATGTCATCCGTTATATCCATCACGCCCGTATCTGCCACTCTGCGATGTTCATTCCAATCTATTCCTGTAAACCCCGTTTTAGCCGTACCCCCACCAAGTGAGGCTATGATGAGCTTTGCTTGCTGCGCTTCTTCTAAAAACCACGTAACTCGCGATGACGCGTTCCAACGAACATTGGATGCAATATCTTTTCGATGCAACTTTTCTGCAATCACTTTTGCTCCGCCTTCTTTACTATCAAAAACCCATAATTCTGTTAGGTCTTCACTGTCGTGAATATTATCAAGAAAATATGCGATTTTTGTACCATCGGTACTGAGCATCATGGCGCGAGGTTTTACTAACGGGTTTTCTTCCGTAATCGTTTGTACGTTTCCTTTGTTATCTATTTTCTCGAGCACGGTTACAGGTATTTTGTTTTTTTTATCCGTGTGCTCTGCATATCGGTACCAAGAAGTTCCATCTGAAAGTGGATTTACTCCCACAGATGCTGGGGGGTTTATCGACTTACACCCTATTTCGCTACACTCTAAAATTCGGCGGCTTCCCGTTTTTTCATCTACTTGTACAAGAAGTGCATCTACGGAAGGAAATGTCTGCGCAACGGGCTGCATTGCAGGAAGTAATTCATCCTCCTTAGTAAAAGAATTTCCAACAAAAAACAAGATAGTAACCCCACCCAAAAAGATGATAAGTACCCAAAAAATCACGCTTTTAAACAACCTAAACATGGGTATAGCGTACCATCTCATTTCGTATTGTTGTACAACACGCGGACTTCACCCTATCATACGTATATGCCGATGTAGCTCAGTGGCAGAGCACTTCCTTGGTAAGGAAGAGGTCATGGGTCCGATTCCCATCATCGGCTCCAACATAACTCAATCAAATTTTATGACGACCCGCCAATCTGGCGGGCGATTCCCACTGTTGGCTCCCGCATAAAAGAAAAAGCCGCTCAAGGAAAACCAAGAGCGGCTGCGATTATTAGATATTATTCCAAGAAATAACGATGGTTCTACTGCGCTATTGCTGAAGCGATTTCGTCGAGCGTCCTCATGACTGCGTCACGGGGATTTGTAGCTCTCACAATTGGTCGACCGACAATAATTCGATCTGCGCCAGCTTGGATTGCTTTCGCAGGGGTCATGACTCGGTCGGGATTCTGATCATCAGCATCAACAATCGACCATTGGGGTCGAATAGCTGGAGTATTAAGTGAAAAATTATCACCGAATCTCTCACGAAGCACCTCTACTTCTTTGGGTGACGAGATGAGTCCATCAATCTGCGCATGTGCCGCAACTTGAGCAAACCGCAAAACGGCTTCCTCGGTATTGCAGCCATACATCGCCAAAGTGTCAGTATCCGTAAGGCTTGTCAGAACTGTTACACCGAGCACTTCGGTGTCTGGCAGTTCTGCTTTCAGCTTCCGCATAGCAGTAGTTCCTGCAGCACAAACCGTAGTCAACAGTTCCGGCTTCGCTTTGTGAAGCAGGGCACCATCGGTTGATAGCGTCTCGCTAATGTCGAACAACTTGAGATCTGCGAACACTTGCAAACCATGGAATTGGATTTCATCGATGAGATCGTAGCCACATGCGCGCAAAGCAGAGTTGACCTTAAGACACACTCCCGTTCCATTGAGGCTTTTGGCGAGTGCAAGGATCTGTTTTATCACCCAGTCCCCTCCTCTTCCAGCTGGCGGTTTAAAATCAGCGGCAACAATCAAGCGTTCCTCGGGTTTTAAAACTTTTCTCATATCACTTTCCTTTCGTTTGGATTTGAAGAATCACGAATTCATGATGTCGGTAAGCCGTGTCCAGTTTTTTTTCACATTCCACTCGATGTTTTTTGCGTCGACGTCCGCTTTAACTGCGGGGTCATCCTGTTCGTATTCATCATACGGCTCTCGAATAGCAGCGACGACAGGCAATTTTAATCCTGCAAACGAATCACTTGTTGTTTTTGGCTGGTACACGGTGCCGTACTTTGGTGAACGATTCAATGCTCCAACTAGGAGAACGACATTCGCACCTGTTACGGCGATTTCTGATAACGTATCGTCTGTATTGTTGAAGTTGTTGTACACATCTTCTGCAAAAGCGACAGGTTCTCCTATGTCGAACGCAAACCGCGGAAGAGTCCAAGTATATTCCTGTTTCTGACTCGTAGGAGTGGGTTTTGGTGTTTTCTGTGGATACACAAATCTCTTATCGGCGATGTATGCGAGCATTTGACCAAATGTCCGACCACCCTCGGGGATGCCACAGATAGTATCGAACGAGTCAAGGAGACCCAGTTCGAGCAGCTTGTCATATGCCACATGGGCAAATCTTTCGACAACCTTCAGGTGAGGTTCTATCATTGCAAAGTTGAAATAGATGTCTCCGACCAAACTCCGTCCTTGACCATCTTTCCCTGCGTAGGGAACGAGAGGTCCTCTGCGTTGTCCGGCGCTGTCTTTCGGGCAGATATACAATGCATCGCAGCGCTTTGCGAGCTCCATAAGATCTTCTCCTTCTCGCGGCATAATGAGTGTCATTACAGTATTCCTTTGTCAAAGTTCAAGTATTACGCTTTCAGGCAACGTATAAGCCTAGTCGAACCAATCGACTCTGCCCGAACAATAACCAAAAACTATCGAGAAAGCAACGTAAACCGTTTCACTTTCTTCCCCTCCCATTCCACTTCCGCATTCCAATCCTCGTACACACGTGTCCATACGGTATTTCCGTACTGAGGACTTTTGTATATAACCATCGGTTCCAGCGTGTCTTCTTTTAGCGCTAACGCGATAACTTCATATTCCCCACCTTTATAGTGCGTATACCACTGCCCCACTTTTATGGGCAGCGCTGCGAGCTGCGCTTGGGCTTTGTCTTTTTCGCTATTTTCGTTTGGCGAGGACGTCATCGAGCTCTTGTTTCATCGCCGCAATCTCCGGTTTCGCAAAATGTTCTCGTGCTGGCTTAAGCAGCGCAATAATTTCTTTTGCAACGGTTGCTTTTAAATCCATCGGATGAATATCCCCTGCTGCATATGCTTTTTCTAATTCGATATATGATGTAAATTCAACTGTTCCACCGTGTTCTGGTTTTCTTTCAATTACAAACGGTGTAGACCGATCCCAAAACAGAATATTCTTCGTCCAATTTAAAATAGGATTTTTTTCAATGTTTTTTTCTTCGCAGAATGCTTTCTTAATTTTCTTGAGAATTTCTTCTTCCGTGTCATGAATAAAAATTGCAGAATCTGGTTTTGATTTACTCATCTTATTTTCACCCGAAAGACTATCTATCAACGGATGATGCAGAGCAATTGGCTTTCTTCGCCCGCCGAAGCTCTCTGAGCGAAGGCTGGGTGCTTGCTCCTTCATCACTTTCTCGGCAACATCGCGCATCACCACGTGCGCCTTGCGCTGATCCATACTTGCATGAGCAATTGCTATGTCTTGGTAAAAAATATCAGCAACTTGCATCGCAGGGTACAACAATGTTGCTACTTCCATGTCCTCCCCCGCTTCTTTCCCCATAATACTGATGCTGCGTTGCATACGAGCAAGCGTTGTGTGTTTCATCACGCTTTCAACTAAGCCCAAATAATTCATTGCATCTTTTGCATACCTCTCACTCGCTAATCGAAATTCTACCGCATCTGCATCTGCACCAACGGCAATCAAACACGCCTTCATCGCTTCTGTAAAATACCCTTTCCCAATTTTCGCTGCCGTTTCTTTCGTGCCATCAAGCTTGTTATTTATAGCCGTATGCCAGTCTGCAAGCCAAATCGTGCACTTCACGCCAAGTGC
>CAYIHP010000072.1:0-4405 GCA_964363175.1 uncultured Candidatus Saccharibacteria bacterium | reverse complement strand
ACACCTGAAACATTGCCAAATAGCGTTCCAGGAACAGTGTTTTCACAAGAAATAAGCGTTGATGGGTCATCACCGGTTACAAGCACGGAAACTGTTGGTACAAAAGCAACGGGAAGTGTGCAGCTTATAAATAAAACTTTCGATGAGCAAAAAATAAAAGAACGCAGCCGACTCATCACAAAAGATAACGTTCTGTTTTACATGAAAACTTCAGCAACCATTCCTGCTGCCAGCTCTTCTGGTGTTTCTAGCGTTACGGTACAGGTAGAAGCTGCGGAGTCCGGAACAGAGGGAAACATCGCGCCTCAAACATTGCAATTTGCAGCGCTCGATAAAAACGCACAAGCTCTCGTGTATGGGCAGAACACTGTGGCCTTTACAAACGGTTCCGGAGAGGAAGTAAAAAAGATTGCTGAACTAGATCTCACGCAAGCAAAGGAAGCAGCTATCGCACAAGCAAAAACACAAGTACGAGAAAAGGTACAAGCGCAGTTGCAAAGTGGGTGGTCGCTCTTAGAAGAAAGCTGGGACACAAAGCTTACTGCATTTGACCCAATCGGTAAGGTAGGAGACAACGTTGATACCATACCGTTTACGGCAAATGGTTCCGTGCGAGTAATGGCGTTTAGAGACGATGTACTTATGTCCGCGTTAGAAAATGCGCTCAAGGCTGCGCTAGATAAAGACTTCATGCTATTCCCGGGTCCTATTTCCTACACAAAATCAGTTGATACTGCCGATTTTGATGCCGGGCAAGTTACTATTACAGCGAGAGTAACGCACACTACAATTCCCGTTCTTTCCCTAGATACCCTCAAAGATAAGTTGGCTGGCAGAAGCAAGGCAGAGGCCATTAACTATCTTCAGGGGCTCCCAGGCATCCAAAACGCCACCATAAACACATGGCCGTTCTGGGTGAAGAGTGTTCCCGAAATCCCAAAACGCATCACTATCAAAATCACCTCAGATCGGCAGCCGTAATCCCCCTCACTTCGGGTTCAAAATGGGTTTGACACTACGCGCAAGGGCATTTACACTACATTTTATCTGCGCTACACACGACTTTGGACTCTAGCAGCAAAAGTCATGATGTAGTGTTAGGTTTTTTATTAATAACCGTTACAACATCTGTCTAAGGCAAATACCGTTGAAGTAGACGGAGAGATAACAGACACTCTCCCCAACACCCAATTTAGAGTCCAGTTAGATACCGGGCAAGAAATTATCGGTCATTTAAGCGGTAAAATGCGAATCCATCGGATACGCGTTATGCCAGGAGACAGAGTACGAGTTGAGATGTCAGCATACGATCTCACCAAAGGAAGAATTATCCTTCGCCTGCAATAACCTATGAAAGTACGCGCTTCAGTAAAAAAAATGTGTTCTAAATGCAAAACAACTCGCCGCAAAGGCAGGGTGGTAGTAATTTGTGAAAATCCAAAACATAAGCAACGTCAACGATAAATCCTATGCCTATTCGTATTAGCGGAGTAACACTCCAAGACAAAAAGCACATCCTATTCGCACTTACCGGTATTTTTGGTATCGGCAGAGCATCGTCTGCAAAAATTTTAAATACATTAGGTATCAGCCAAGACGTGTTTGCACGAGACTTAACAGAAAAAGAAGAACAGGCACTTCGAGAATACATTGAGAAAAATGTACGCGTAGAAGGAGAGCTTCGCCGAGATATCGTCATGAACATTAAGCATCACAAAGATATCAGTACATATAGAGGAGTTCGTCACGCTAAGCATTTACCGGTACGAGGACAGAGAACCAGAACAAATTCTCGAACAGTACGTGGAAACGTTCGAAAAACAGCAGGAAGCGGAAGAAAATCTTCAAACGAAAAGACATAAACTATACCTATGGCATCTGAAACTCAAAAAAAGAAAACAACGAAGACGAAAAAATCTAAGGCTCGCCGAAAGGTAAAGTCAGGTATTATCTATATCAAATCCACGTACAACAACACGTTACTTTCTATTACGGACACAACAGGTGCAGTACTGGTATGGAGCAGTTCAGGACGAGTAGGATTTGCTGGCACAAGAAAAGCTACCCCGTACTCTGCAATGCAAGCAGTTGCAAACCTTATCGAACAAATCAAGCCATTTGGAATGGAAGAAGCACAAGTGATTGTAAAAGGAATCGGAAGCGCGAGGGACTCTGCAATACGAGCGCTCTCCACTTCAGGAATAACTATTACTTCAATTCGAGACATGACCCCAATTCCTCATAACGGAGTTCGAGCACCTCGTCGAAGACGAGTTTAACAATACGTCTATGCCACAACCATCATCGCCACAGCAAAAGCAGCAACAGCAAGGGAGACGTCGTCGTCCACAAAGCCGATACGGAGTTGGTCTGCAAGAAAAGCAGAGTTTAAAAAAGATTTTTGGACTTCGAGATGAACAATTAAAGAAATATTATAACAAAGCATTAAAGGTGAAAGGGCAAACAGGGCAAACACTTATCACACTCCTTGAACGAAGACTAGATAACGCAATATTTAGAGCGGGATTTGCACAAACTCGTCCGCAAGCAAGGCAAATGACAACGCATAGATTGTTTGCAGTAAACGGAAAACCAGTAGACGTACCTTCGTACTCATTGAAAGTAGGGGACAAGGTATCGGTTCGCAAAAGCAAACAAGCAAAATCATATTTTTCAAATTTTGATAAGAGAATGCAAAACCATGAATCTCCTTCTTGGATCCTTACGAACCCGGAAGAATTTGGATTTACGGTAACAACGTATCCTACGTACGAAGAGGCAAATATAGGAATAGACGTGCGGGTGGTTGTAGAATTTTTCGCTCGATAATATTTGAACTTTTTTATTAACCTTTATCACTATGTTACAAGCAATATATTTACCAGAAGAGATAGACATCGCTAGCGATGCTCCAAACACGGCTACCTTCGTTATTAAGCCATACCATCCAGGATACGGATCTACAGTCGGCAATGCACTACGACGCGTATTACTATCTTCGTTGCCAGGATCTGCAATTACGCAGATGAAAATTGAGAAGATTGATCATGAATTTTCTGTCCTTGAAGGAGTAAAAGAAGATATTGTTTCTATCACACTTAACGTAAAAGGTGTGCGAGTTGCTTCAACAAGCAAAGAGCCTGTAGAAATTCGACTGGAAAAGAAAGGCAAAGGAATTGTAACTGCAAAAGATTTTATCACTCCTCCAGAAGTTACTATCATCAATGGAGATCACGTCATTGCTACACTTACTGACGACAAAGCAGAATTGGAACTTTCTTGTACTATTGAACAAGGCAGAGGGTACATTCCATCTGAAACACAAGACCCTAAAGCTCGCATGATTGGAACTATTGCATTAGATGCAGCATTTACGCCCGTTGAACGAGTAAGCTTTGCAGTAGAAAACGTTCGCGTAGGACAAGCAACGGATTATCACACATTAAAAATGACAATAGCAACAGATGGGAGCATTACGCCAAAAGATGCTCTGCAACAAGCAGCTTCTATTCTACGAGATCATTTTGTACAACTTTCTGGAGACTTTAGCGAAATGTTAACAGGGTCACGCCCTCGTCCTGAAATAGTTGTAGAAGCAAACAGCGAACCAAAGATTCCTGAAAATACGTTGAATCTTTTACAGTTGCCATCCCGTGTGCACAATGCTCTAGAGAGAGTTGGAATTACAACGGTAGATCAAGTTATGGAATTAACGGATGAACAAATTAGCGATATTCCAGGACTTGGAGCTAAGGCAGTACAAGATGTAGCAAACGCACGAGACAGTTTTAAAATAGAAAAAGAGTAATTACGAGTATTTTACCCACCATCCCATGCGACACAAAAAGAACAACAGAATACTCGGAAGAAATTCCAACCAACGATTGCATTTACTGCAAAACCTTTCGAGCTCTCTTCTTGCGCACGGGTCAATCGTAACTACAGAGGCAAAGGCAAAAGAATTGCGAAAGCATTTTGAACCGCTCGTAACGAAAGCAAAACAAGCGCTAACGTTGGCAAACCGCAGAATGCTTATATCTTCCCTTATGCACAAAACAGATATAAAAAGTTTGCTCGAAGTTGCAAAAAAACAAGCAAAGCGCCCTGGTGGATACCTTCGTATCACAAAACTTCCAGTAACACGCGCAGACGCTGCGCATATGGCTCGAGTTGACATCATGGAAGAATCTAAGTAATACTTTTGACTCTATGGCTATCCAATACACAAATGAACATCTAGAATGGCACGTGCTTGATGCAACGAGCAAAACGCTTGGTCGGCTTGCAACTGAAATTGCTTCACTGCTCCTAGCAAAACATAAGACAGATTCAGAAAAACATGTTGCAGCACCTGTGCGCGTGATTGTTACAAACAGCGACACGTTAAAAGTAACAGGCAAAAAGA
>CAYIHP010000071.1:0-4407 GCA_964363175.1 uncultured Candidatus Saccharibacteria bacterium | reverse complement strand
GAAAATTGTTTATAAAGATATTTTTCAGGATTATCATTGGACAGATCACGGGAGCGCACGATTAACCTATACATTGCCCGGGTCAACCTCATTAAACGACTTGCGAGAATTTTATTTAAAAAACGGCTTTTATGATACGATGTATGCTGATTCTGGAATAACTCAGTTTGCTCATTACATGCAAGATTCAATTGGATCTTTTGGTTTAAGTACTAATAAATCGTTTAGTACTTTTAATGGAGAAAAGTGGGTTGAAGTTTCTTGCGAGGCGGACTATTTTGACAAAAGAAATATTCCGTACAAAGGGAAGCCAGATGCTTGTCATCAATTTGTCGGTTCAAGCGTACAAGTAGAGCTAGAGTACTATTAATAAAAGTTTATAAAGCCAATTTAATCTAATCCCTGCGATGTCATGCCGGACTTGATTCGGCATCCACGTCGTTGTCTTGCGTTACGCTTGTCTGGATTCCGGCTCACGGGCCGGAATGACAATGGCTTGGTGAACGCTACGCACTATCGTCCGCTGCTGCCGAACCCGTTTGTTCCGCGCTCAGATTCTTCTAAGTTTGTGACTTCTGAAATTTCGGTCGGTTCAAATTTTTGAACAATGCATTGAATAATTTTATCTCCTTCTTTTATTTCAAACGGCTCAGACGTAAGATTGCAGAGTATTACTTTCCATTCACCCCGATATCCAGAATCTATCACACCCGCAAAACGGTGAATGCCTTTGGAGCCTAAGCCAGAACGGTCCCACAGTAAGCCAACATAGCCTTCAGGAAACGCACACGCTATACCGGTGGTAAACATGTGTCGTTCACCTGGCTGTAGCGTATATGTTTCGTTCGTATAAATATCTATGCCCGCATCAGAAGGACTATTTTTAGTTGGCAGTGTTGCATCGGGGGCAAGCTTTTGTACGTGAAATGGAATCATAAATTTTCGTTTGCTATTGCAGAATCTGTTGTACCTTCTTTGCTGTGATATTTTGCTCCTGGTTTTGCGGTGTATGGTTGTTCAGCGGGAGATGAAAGCGGTTCAAAAATAAGCTGGCAAATACGCATTTTTGGGTAGAGTAAAATAGGAGCCATACCAATGTTTCGCAGTTCAAGTGTGATAGATCCGCGCCATCCTGCATCGATGTGGCCTGCGGTGGAGTGAATAACGAGCCCAAGCCGCCCCAAGCTACTTCTTCCTTCTACCCGAGCAGCCAGCGCGTCGCCCCATTCTACCCATTCCAAGGTAGATGCCAGTACGAACTCATTGGGATGAATAACATACGGCTCTTTCTTACTAATCGTGATTTCATCAGTCATGCCCTCTGTAGTTTTTTTATCAAACGGGTCGACAAATGCTTGTTTTCGATGCTTGAAAAACCGGAACGTGTAGCCGAGGCGTAAATCAAGGCTAGATGATCCCAATTGTTCTTTGAGGTTTGGTTTTGGGTTTACAATAATCTCTTTTTTCTTTAGAGCTATTTTAATGTCGCGGTCTGATAAAATCATAGGTATTAATAATACCCTAGCCGATAGACTTCTAGGTGTAAAGTACGCTGTCACCCGCAATAAAACCCGTAGTCCAGCACAGCTGGAGGCTATACCCACCAGATGGACGGTTGATATTTAAGACATCGCCTACTATATATAAATTTGGATACAGTTTTGATTGCATTGTTTTAAAATCAACTTCAGAAAGTTCAACACCGCCACTCGTGATCACTGCTTTATCGAGCCCGAGCAAATGCGAGACGTGCAAAGGGAGAGCTTTTAAAAGCTGTACCAGTGCTTTTCTCTGTTCCCGAGAAATAGTATTGCATGGCATTTCCAAATCAATACCCGCAAGCTCGCTGATAGTTTTAAGTACTGCAGCTGGCAAGAGTGTAGTCGATATATTTTTTACCCGCTTTTTTGCTTGAGTTGTATATATTTCTTGCAGGGCAATATCAATTTCTTTGTGCTGCATATTCGGTAAAAGGTCGAGCAATATTGTAACTTCACCGTATTGCAACAGTTCGCCAGCGGAGTTGCTCATGTTTAATATGGCTGGGCCGGTAACACCAAAATGCGTAAAGAGCATATTTCCAGTTCTCGTTTCGTGTTTTTGCTTGCCCTGCTCGCCCGCCATAGCCTTGGCGGAGGTGGGAGCCGTGTCGAAGGGTTCTGACATGAGCGAAAGTTTGATGTTTTGCAGACTAACGCCTTGTAGTTTTTTTGCCCAGCTATCTGTAAGCGCAATGGGAACAAGTGATGGAGCAATATCAACAACGTTGTGGCCTATTTCGGTAAGCCAAGAGAACCCATCGCCTGTTGAACCTGTCTCTGGATGAGAATTTCCGCCCGTTGCTAAGATGTATGATTTTGCATGGAGCGTTTTTCCATTCTTGAGTTTTACTCCTGTAATACTACTCTCTTCGTGCAAGAAACCATCAACAGGAGATTCTTTTTGAATGATTACGTTGCCGTCGTCCATATACTTCTGCAATACATCCCATACTGACCTGGAAGAGTTACTTACAGGAAATACACGGAGTTCATTTTCAACTTTAGTCGGCATGTTGCGGGTATGAAAAAAGTCGAGTGTATTTTGCACATTCCACCTGGCAAATGCGGCAAAAAGATGTTTGTTGCTTTCAGGGAACTTTTCTAAAAATAGATGGTTGTCTGGCTGGTTATTTGTCACATTGCATCTTCCTCCTCCACTGATCAGCAGCTTTTTGCCAAGTGTGTCGTTTTTTTCCAGCAACAATACATGGGCACCTCGGGCTGCCGCACGGCCTGCTGCCATCATGCCCGCAGGGCCACCTCCGATGACAATGACGTCGTATTTCATAGGAAGCGTGGACATACTAGCATGATACGCCATTTTGTACCATACTTATTTTCATGAAGCTTATTCCCGTTATTGGGCTTGAAATCCATGTTCAGCTGAAAACAAAGAGCAAGATGTTTTGTGCGTGCAAAAATGTGCTGGGGGACGCAAAGCCAAATACATCTATTTGCCCCATTTGTATGGGGTACCCGGGGACGCTGCCAGTGCCAAATGCTAAGGCAATTGAGTGGACGCAATTGGCAGGTGCGGCGCTGGGTTGCGAATTGGCGAAGTATTCTAAATTTGACCGAAAAAGTTATTTTTATCCCGACTTACCCAAGGGATACCAAATTAGCCAATTCGATTTGCCATTTTGTTTGAAGGGAAATTTTTCTATAATTATAGATGGCAAAGAGAGAAATATCGGCATTACGCGAATTCATTTGGAAGAAGACGCTGCGAAAAATATTCACTCTTCGACAAGCTCAGAGCAAGACTCTTCGACTCGCTCTGCTCGCTCAGAGCAAGCCCAAACATTAATAGATTTCAATAGGGCGGGGACGCCACTTATGGAAATTGTTACGGAGCCAGATATTGCATCGCCCGAAGAAGCAAAAATATTTCTCCAAGAATTGCAACGGGTAATGAGAACGCTTGGTATTTCTGATGCTGATATGGAAAGTGGGCAAATGCGATGTGATGCAAATATATCTCTGAAAAAGGAAGCAGAAACAACGCTGCACCCGAAGACAGAAATTAAAAATATAAATTCTTTTAAATTTGTAGAGAAGGCTCTTGTATACGAAATTGAACGCCAAAAAAGCATGTGGGAAGAAAAAGAAATTCCTCAACATGCAACGCGCGGGTGGAATAGTAAAACAGGAAAAACAGTTGCTCAAAGAACAAAAGAGGCAGCAGCAGATTATCGATATTTCCCAGAACCAGATATACCGCCGTTCGAATTTTCTGAAGATGCTTTGCAAAAAATAGTAAAATCATTACCTGAACTTCCGTGGGAGGCACGAGGGCGATTTATAAAAGAATATAAATTAACACCTGCCCAAGCAGAGGTTTTACTCGAAAACAAAGACTTAGCACACTTCTTTGAAGATACGTACTCTGAAATAGGGCAATTTGATAAAGAGCGTACTGATATTGCGCCTAATGATATACCTCATCTTGCAATACTCGCAGGAAAAGTTATTTTGCAAGAATTCCGGTTGTTGTGGGAAGGGGAAGTGGTGGAAGGGCGTGAAATAAAAATTACTCCGGAAAATTTTGCAGAGCTCATAGTGCTTGTGAAGCAAGGAAAGCTTAATAGCAATGCAGTGAAGCCAATGCTTGCGGAAATGCAAAAAACGGGTGGCGACCCAGATGCGGTGATGCAAAATTTAGGACTCATGCAGCTGAGCGACACGGGCGAACTAGAATCTATTGTTCAAGAAGTGCTAACAGAAAATCCAACAGTTGTAGAAAGTATTAAAGCTGGCAAAGAAGCGGGTTTACAGTTTTTGATGGGGCAGGTGATGGCGAAGACAAAAGGCAAAGCAAATCCGAAATTAGTAATGGAACTTTTGAAGAAATCAGCGTCATTCCGGA
>CAYIHP010000070.1:0-4487 GCA_964363175.1 uncultured Candidatus Saccharibacteria bacterium | reverse complement strand
TTATCAAAAGTATTGGAGAAAAAAATATAGACTACGTAACGGCATATAGAACAATTACCTCGCTCAAGAAAGTGGGGTTACTTAAGCAAATTGATTTTCAACATAACCATGCGCACTATGAGCTTGCGTCGCTTGGTG
Source organism: uncultured Candidatus Saccharibacteria bacterium (assembly GCA_964363175.1). Lineage (GTDB taxonomy): Bacteria > Patescibacteriota > Andersenbacteria > UBA10190 > UBA10190 > HO2-45-11b. The sequence continues at coordinate 4,349 of CAYIHP010000070.1, read as the reverse complement.
ACCATCACCATGTGGTGTGCGTACAATGTGACAAGGTAACAGATGTTGAGCACTGCAACATAGATGCAATGCAAAAAAATGCGTTGCGTGAAAGCGATTTTCAAGAAATTACTCAGCATTCGCTAGAGTTTTTCGGAGTATGTAAAAAGTGCGCAATATGAAAAAGAATATTCTATTTTGGGTAGGGATTATAGTTGCTGTTGGGCTTTTTTTATACGGCGTCTCGCATCGTTTTCAGCAACAAAACAAACCAGAAGTTCCCAGCGCTCATTTGCAAGTAGTTGCATCGTTTTATCCACTTGCGCATATAGCGGAGCAAATTGGAAAAGAACATGTGAATGTGCTCAATCTAACTCCGGCAGGGTCTGAGCCACACGATTTTGATCCGTCTCCGCGAGATATTGCAGATCTACAAAATTCAGATGTATTTATATATAACGGCGCAGGATTTGAACCGTGGGCGAATCGGGTAATTGCAGAATTAGAATCAAAAGGAGTGCGCGTGATAGATGCAAGTAGTTCGCTAGAAATTATGAATGACGATCCTCATGTGTGGCTGGATCCGATACTGGTGCGAGAGCAAGCGCAGCATATTGCAGACTTATTTGCGGAAACAGATAGTGCGCATGCTGCATATTATGCAGAGAATGCAAGAGAATTTAGTACTCAGCTAGATATGCTTCACGATGAATTTGTGCGTGGACTTGCCCAGTGTGAGCGTCGCGACATTGTGACTGCGCATGCAGCGTTCGGATATCTTGCGAAACGGTATAATTTGAACATGATTTCAATTGGAGGAATTTCACCCGATGCGGAAGTTTCACCTGCTCGTCTTGCAGAAATTTCGGATCTTGTTCGCGAAAAGGGAATTACGCATATCTTTTTTGAAACGCTCGTGAGCCCGAAAATTGCAGAAACAATTGCGCAAGAAACTAGCGTACAGGTGCTCGCGTTGAATCCTATTGAAGGGCTTACTGATGAGGAAATTGTGCAAGGGAAAAATTATATCAGTATTCAGAGAGATAATTTACAAGCACTTCGCACTGCACTTGATTGCATATGAACAAAGAGCTTCTCACATTAAAAAACATAACGTTCGCGTATAATAGTGAGCCTGTTGTGGATGATGTTTCTTTGACTGTATATGAAGGAGATTTTATTGGCCTTGTTGGACAAAACGGATCAGGGAAAACAACACTGTTGAAATTAATGATAGGTTTACTGAAGCCAAACAGCGGGGAAATTTCTCATCTTGCGCGACGTTTTGTTGGATATGTTCCGCAGAAAAGTTCTCAAGAAGGAAAGAATTTTCCTATTACGTGCGAAGAGTTGGTGATGCAAGGCAGAGTAGCAAAGGCAGGGTTATTCCATATGTTTTCTCAAGCGGACTTTACAAAGGCACACGATGCACTTCGTGCGGTAGGATTGTTTGAAAAGAGGGATCGTCTGTTAAGCGAACTATCTGGAGGCCAGCAGCAGCGGATATTTATAGCACGAGCGCTTGCCGCAGAGCCAAAACTTTTGATACTTGATGAGCCAACGGTGGGAATAGACGAAGCTTCTCAAGAGGAGTTTTATATATTACTTGGTAAACTTAAGAAAGAAAAGAATTTCGCTATCATAATTGTTTCTCATGATATAGAAGTTGTAACGCGAGAGGTGAGTAGTATTTTATGTATGAATAAAAAGTTGGTGTATCACGGAAATCCCGAGAATTTTATTGAAGGAAATTATACAGAGCAGATGTATGGCAAGGGAAAGAAGTTTATTCATCATGAGCACTAACTATGCTTGAAATATTTGAGTACAGTTTTATGATACGAGCGTTTGTTGCAGGTGGTGTAATCGGCGTGCTCGCGCCGTTTATTGGAACGTTCCTTGTTGCAAGGAGATATTCTTTGATTGCGGATAGTTTGTCTCATGTTTCCCTCGCCGGGGTAGCAATTGGCTTAATAGCTGGAATATATCCAGTATATACTGCGCTTGCCACTACTATTCTTGCTGCGCTCTTAATTGAACAACTGCGCAGTAGCAAGAGATTATCCGGAGAATCTGCACTTGCGATATTTTTATCTGGAGGATTAGCAGTTGCAATTACGCTTATTGGTCTTGCGAATGGATTTACCGTTGATTTGTTTTCTTATTTGTTCGGCAGTATTACAACAGTTCAACAGGGCGATGTTTGGATTATCTGCATTCTTGGTGTTGTAGTTATTGGAATTGTTATATCGCTGTATAAAGAACTGTTTTTCATTTCGTTTGATGAAGAAGTTGCAATTGTGCAAGGTGTTCGGGCTAAGCAGTTAAATTATGTATTTATGATACTAACTGCTGTTACCGTTGCGTTGTCTATGCGCATTGTTGGTGCACTCTTAGTTGGTGCGCTTATGGTTATTCCTGTGGTTGCAGCTATGCAAGTAGCTAAAAGTTTTAAGACAACAATATTTTACGCAATTGGTTTTGGGCTTTTGTCTGTGTGCGCTGGGCTCTTTGCTGCACTTTACCTTTATATTCCGGCAGGGGGGGCAATTGTGCTTACCGCGCTTGGAATGCTTATCCTGTCAATGCTGTTGAGGAGGTAGGCGCTTAAGGAGTACAATTTTACTATGGTACTTGAAATTGTGTTTGCGCTCATTGTTGTATTATTTGTTCTGATGAGTTTCGTACTGGAGCATCACTGGAGGAGGCATGGCAATAAATCAAAGATGCTTTTTGTAGCTCGAATATTTTACTATGGTGGGTCTGCCATATTTTTCTTGACGGCGTTGGCGTTATTGATGAATGTTTTATGATTGCTCTTCAGTCTGAAGAAAAAATCTTAATGGAAGTACATAAACATTGGCTTGGCATTGTTATACATGCAATCATTTTATTTTCTGTAGCAATAATCATTCCTAGTATTATTCTGCTTGTCGAACTCTTTCTTTTCGATGATATACGTGCCATGCAACATATATTTTTTGGAATTCTATGGCTTTGGTTTGTATGGGTGATGTTTTTTGTGATGTGGACGAACTATTATTTGGATGTGCTGGTTATTACGAATAAGCGGTTTATTGATATGGAACAGTTTGTACTGTTTTCTCGAGATGAAGTAATTGTTCCGCTTGAGCAAATTGAAGATATTAAAATTGAAGTTAAGGGCGTGCTTGCAACACTACTGAGATTTGGCAACCTCCAAATTCAAACAGCAGGGGCAACGAAAGAGACCATGGTAAAAAGCGTGATGCGCCCAGAAAAAGCACGGGCATGTTTAGAGGCAGCGGTGTCCAATGTGAACAAAAGTGATACTTCTGTATAGAAGTGGTTACAAAACGTAACCAGTTGGTGACAATTTGTCACCAACTGAAAACGTGTCATTCCGGGCTTGACCCGGAATCTAGACAATCGACGACGTGGATTCCGGTTCGGAGGCCGGAATGACATGGTTACAAAATGTAACCAACTGATATACAAATAGTGGAGTATACTTATTATTATGACCTGGGTTTTGTATGCAATTTTATCTGCTTTCTTTGCATCGCTCGTTGCGATATTTGGAAAAATAGGCATTAAGGGGGTGGATAGCAATCTTGCCGTTGCGCTGCGTACTGTTGTAATAGTCTTTTTTGCATGGGTCATTGTGTGGTTTCAGGGGAATGTGGGAGATATATCTAAAATTTCCAAATATTCTTTGACGTTTATTTTTCTTTCCGCAATTGCGACGGGACTTTCTTGGATGTTTTATTACAAGGCATTGCAACTTGGGGAAGCGTCTCGCGTTGCGCCAATAGATAAACTTTCAGTGATGCTAACTATTATATTGGCATTCGCCTTTCTTGGAGAAAAACCGACATTGGGAAATGTTCTCGGTGGAATCGTAGTAACGGTAGGCGTTTTGATAACGGCGCTGGTGAAATAGTGTATAAATAAAGTATGAAACACGACAAAGAACCCGCCAAATCGGCGGGCAGGCTTGAACCAGAACTTTATAGAGTAGCGCGAGAAAAGGGCACCGAAGCGCCGTTTACGGGAAAGTATGTAGATGAACATACAAAAGGCATGTATGCATGCGCGGTGTGCGGAAATGAATTATTTTCTTCTGATGCAAAATTTGATTCTGGAACGGGCTGGCCGAGTTTCACGGAACCTGCAAATTTAGAGCATGTCGAATTAAAAGAAGACAATGACTTGGGTATGACGCGCTCGGAAGTAACGTGTAAAAATTGCGGGGCACATTTGGGGCATGTGTTTGCTCCTTCAATGTCTGTATTTTCTCCACAATGCCCGCACTTCCTTTTTTGCTCCTCTTGGTTTTTCACTTTCTTGGCGCGCGTCTCGACGCCTTGAGGCTTTTTGCTGCGTGGGTT
>CAYIHP010000069.1:0-4520 GCA_964363175.1 uncultured Candidatus Saccharibacteria bacterium | reverse complement strand
CGAGGATTTTATAGGTTAAATGTTTTTCAATTTCGATTAGCATCGTGTGGCCGCCGGAGACGATGAGAGCAATTGCGGGAAAGAGGGTAGACGGTAGGTTGTAGGTTGTAGACGAATTTCCCGCGACTCCTCCCCTGCCCGAGGGGAGGTTGGGTGGGGTGAGCAGCGCCGAATAAATATGCCCTTCAATATGGTGTACAGGAACTATCGGCTTATCCCACGCAAAGGCTAACGTTCGTGCGGCTTGAACCCCAACTGCAAGTGCGGGCATTAAGCCGGGGCCAACGGTCACGGCAATCGCCTGTACACTATCCTTGTTCACATCTGCCTTCTGCATCGCAGACACAATCATCGGGCCAATAACTTGCAAATGTTCTCGCGCCGCAACCTCCGGCACTACCCCGCCAGTTGCTTCATGAATAGATTGCGAGGCTATGAGTTCAGACAGCACCTGAATATCATCTCCGTTTTTTTGAATAACAGAAACTCCCGTCTCATCACACGAAGACTCGATTGCGAGTAAAGTAATTTGTTTCATATTAATACAATGGTCAGTATGGGACATTATTAAAAATATTAAAAGCTTTCCCTGGGGAATCCTCCTCACCCGTCGAGCAGCGCTATCGATGCTGCTCTCCTCCTTCGTCGCCTGGGTTAGAAAAAACATAAAGCAGTTTATGTTTTTTCTATACCCTTCGATTCCCCTCATGCACTACGTGCATAACAAAAAACCACTCTCAGATGAGAGCGGTTCTTTGTTTAAGCTGGCAGCTCCAAGGGGAATCGAACCCCTATTGCCAGAGTGAAAATCTAGCGTCCTAGCCATTAGACGATGGAGCCGTATCCTCTTTTTTAGCAGGTTTATTCAGAAATGTCCATGATTTGTAGTAATTTTTAACCCCTGTTGCAAACTTGGCGACATCTTGCTACATTCTACTGTCTTAGTCAATACATTTGATTGAGACGTTGCCCTTTACAACCCGCATAAACAATTAAATTCCAGGAGATTACCGTGTCTGAACAATTACTCACACCCAAGTTTTTAACTCATCTCGTTGCGCAACAGGGTGTCCAAATTGCATTTCGAGCAATACTGAATAAAGAATCGTTTGTTAGCCTGACGCTCAAGCGACACACCTGTCATGTCGTGGTACTTGTACCCGGTATGACTGACGCCCGCGATGCTGACTATCCGGATTGGCCAGACTATCCCATCAAGCCTGTATGTATCTTCGAGACAAGCTATGGTGACAGAAGCACCTGGGAACACAAGTACGACGCGATCGCAAAATGTGAAGCATTACAGCTCTGGACTAATCGAAACGACGGCCGAACAAGCTCGATTCCGCACCTGCTGTTCCAAGGAGATACACCGCATTGGGGTGGCGTAAAGAGGGACGGCATCGTGGTTGCCTGCGCCGGGGTTCAGTCATACTTCGGTAAGCTCATTTCTGGAATCGCAGCCGATACTATGATCGCACTGGCCCACTACGATTACGAGCAAGATGCGGCAGTATTGCGAAATGCCGCCTTTCTGACCTAAGCAATGCCAGTAAACAAAGTCTCGCTCAAGCATGTCAATCAACTCTGATTGTCATGCTTTTTTCTTGCATAAAAAAACGGATCGTCTTGCGAACGACCCGTTGTGTTTGTGTACCATTCTGGTTATCACCGAATTTCCAATGAGCCAGCTTTGTACTCAACCCCTTTTTGCTTAAGCACAACACTGTGCCCTTTTGCTTCGTGCACCGTACCCGCAACCCAGGCATCGATTCCGCATCTATCTTTCGCAATAGCGACAATCGCATCTGCATTGTGCTTATTAGCATAAACTGCAAACCCGACGCCCATATTGAATGCGGCATACATCTGTTCATCAGTAAGATGTAATGTATCCTGGATACATTGAAATTCCGGCAGTATCGGATCCGGCAATCGATCAATTTCATATCTGAGAGGCTTTTTTGCTCGCATAAGTTTTCGCAAGCCATGGCCAGTAATATTCACCGCATAATGTGGGTAGATTTGCGCATCCTGACACTCCCACACAAATTGAGCGTAAATAACGGTTGGTGTTAACAAGGCCTCACCGAATGTCCTTCCGTTAGCAAGAGCCGTATTCAATCCAGCAGGAAGCATACCTGCTACCTCACGCGCCCTCGTTAGCCCATTTGCATGGATGCCCGAACTTGCTAAAAAAATAATAGCATCGCCATCCATTACCTTAATCGGATTCATAACATGTGCAATTGTTCCAGAGCCAATAACTGAACACGAAAGCTCTGAAGAGCCTGGATAGATTATTCCACGCAATTCTGGGGTTTCACCGCAGCTCCAAACACACCCAGCATCATCACATGCTTCCTTCCAACCACGAATAAGGTTTTCCGCCCTATCCGAGTTTTTAAACCACGAAGTTGCATCTCCCACGGACAAATGCATTGAAACTGAAATTGGCAATACCCCGAGAGTTACTAAATCATTCACCCCCATCGCTACCGTGTCGCGCGCAATGTTCCGGTAGTAAATACCCCCCATAGCATCTGCAACCAGGTTCTTTGTTCCAAGCCCTTCGTGTACATGACCAATGATTAGACCATCGGGTCCCTGAAAGAGAAATGCGCTTTCCCCTCGAGTCCATTCAAGTCCAGTATAGCCTGTGCGCCGGGCGTTCCTTGTAGTATCTGCGGCAAATCTTTGAGCAAGTCTTTTGAATGCATCAAGGCTTGGATAGTCAACGCCTGTACCGCTATTTAGCTGAGAATCTGACATTATAAACACTCCACCAAGTTTTCGAAGAACAAAACAAAATAGGAGCATATCAATGCCCCTCCCCATTAGCACCATAGCACATAGTGTATGCTTGTCTAATGATGGGAACTACACACCAGATGATTGCGCTCTTAGCTGCGTTTTGGATATTAACAATCTATCCCGTCTCTCTGGGGCCTATGCTCGCCATAATTGCCATTTTTGCCGTTATGATTGGCGCACTCACCCCAGACTTGGATCATCCAGCCACAAATTTACTGCGCAGAACTATTGGCGGAAAGGTGGTGCATCAATTGTTTTCTCAATTTTCTGGCGGCCACAGGCACTTTACTCACGGATTCCTTGGGATTTTTGCCATCTATTTTTTTCTGCAGTGGATTATTTTGCAATTTATTCAAGAACACATTCATCCGCAAATGTTTACGCTGCTATATGCATTTATGATCGGGTACGTATCGCACCCTATTGCAGATACGCTTACCGATCAGGGTGTTCCGTGGTTGTGGCCGATTCCGTGGAGTATAAAACTGCCGCCGGGGCCAGAAGAACTCCGCGTTACCACGGGAAGTTTTGTAGAAATGGTCCTCCTGCGCGGCGGGCTCCTGATTGCATTTTTCTTTTTGCTATCTAGCCACTGGAATACGCTTGTCATACTTTTTCGCTAAACAAAAAACCCCACTTTCGTGGGGCTTCTTGCTACTTACGTAAATCGATTACATTCGATCTCGCTTGTAATGTTCTCGACAATAAACCGGTCGGCCTTCTGATGGCTGAAACGGAACTTGCGTTGGTTGGCCACATGTTGCGCATACTGCGTCAAACATAGGTCGGTCTCCACCGCTGAATCCGCCTCGTCCTGCGCCTCCTGTTTCTTGTCCTTTCATCTCACGGAAACAATTGTTGCAGTACACTGGTCGATCGCCTGAAGGTTGAAACGGAACTTGCGTTTCGTTTCCACACTTGGAACAGGTCGCGTCAAACATTGGACGATCTGAGTTAAATGAATTCATATAAAGTCACCGCCTTTCGTTATTAGATATCGAGGCCATAACGCTTATTCTTGACGCTCGATATCTTCGATAACGAATGCTTCTTACGTCGCGCTTGATCGTCTGTTCCCTCGTGCGCTTACTATTACACAGAATGGTTTATTGTGCAAGTTTCTCCCCGTTTGCAACGACTACCTCTGGAAACTTGTCTTTTGACTGGTACTTGGATACAAAGTTTTCTTCTCGAATTGTTTTACCCGCTTTTGTTACAATTTGTGCAACTGCGGCAGTAAGAGAACCATCTGGCTTTTTTTCTGTAGTAAACGGGCCGTTTATTTTGACTATTCTACCATCTTGCTTACCCCACACCTCGAACTTTACTTTGGTACCAACGACAGATGTTTTTAGGAGCACGGGAGTTGCCATGTCGTTTTTAAATCGAAAATCTGGACTTGGTTGATATACCGTAGCGTCAAATCCTGGCGCGCCGTAGTACGAAACAGGATATGAATGGTTGCGTCTATATGTAACATCTAACCCAGCCTGCATGGCAGCACGAAACGCGGTGGTTGAAACTTGGCATATCCCCCCACCAAACTCCGGCGTTGTAACATTTTCTTTAATAACCAGCTCCGGCAAATAGCCAGTGGTGCCGTCAATTTTGCCTAAAGTTTTTAAAAGTGAAAATTCCTCACCCGGCGGAATGAGGGTGCCATTCACCGCGTCCGCGCCCACGGCGATATTATGGCGCCGGTTCTT
>CAYIHP010000068.1:0-4523 GCA_964363175.1 uncultured Candidatus Saccharibacteria bacterium | reverse complement strand
CAAATACGGACACATTTTTATGGCCGGTATTGGTGCTGAAGCAATCCGTTCTATTTTTGAGAAAATGGACCTACAAAAAGAAATTGATTTGATGAACGAAGAATTAGTAGACGCATCTGCTGCAAAGCAAAAGCGTTTGATGAGAAGGCTCGCACTTATTCGTGGAATGATTGATGCAGATATCCGTCCTGAATGGATGTTCCTCACCCAGTTCCCTGTTATCCCACCAGATATTCGTCCAATGGTGCAGTTAGATGGAGGCAGATTTGCCGCATCAGACTTAAATGATTTATATCGCCGTGTAATTAACAGAAATAATCGTTTGAAGCGTTTGTTAGAGCTGGGTGCACCAGAGATTATCACGCGAAATGAAAAGCGTATGTTGCAGGAAGCGGTGGATTCTCTTATCGATAATTCTGCTCGTCGAGGATCAACAACGGTAAACACTACCGGACAGCGACGACAATTAAAATCGCTTGCGGATATGTTAAAAGGAAAACAAGGTCGATTCCGTCAAAACCTTCTTGGAAAACGCGTAGATTACTCTGGCCGATCCGTAATCGTAGTTGGGCCTGAATTGCAATTACACCAATGTGGGCTTCCAAAGTTGATGGCACTGGAACTTTTCAAGCCGTTCGTTATTCATGAATTAATCGAGCGAGAACTGGCGCACAATATCCGCAGCGCAAGCAGATTAATTGAGCAAGGAATTCCAGAAGTATGGGACTCACTTGAGCAAGTAACTCGTACGCATAAGGTATTGCTTAACCGCGCTCCTACACTGCATCGTCTTGGTATCCAGGCATTCCAACCAGTCCTTATTGAAGGTAAGGCTATTCAAATTCATCCAATGGTTACCACGCCATTTAACGCCGATTTCGATGGAGATCAAATGGCCGTACACGTACCGTTATCTTCTCAGGCACGCGCAGAAGCTGATGAAATATTGCTTGCATCTCATAACCTGTTAAAACCAGCAGATGGGCAGCCTGCTACATCTGCAACGCAAGACATCGTACTTGGAATATATTACATTACTGCTGCTGATGACGCTGCAAAAGGAAATGGCCATGCATATTCTTCTACGAATGAAGCAATTATGGCGTACCAACTTGGAGAAGTTGCTATTAACGCAAATATCACCACAAAAAACCCGGTAACAAAAGATGAGCTTATTGTAACAACGGTAGGACGGCTTATGTTCTTCGAATTGTGCCCAGACCAATCAATATTCCATAACGAAGCGTTAGACAAGAGCAAATTAAAAAAGATAGTAAGTTCCGTACTCTTTACATTCGGCCAGGAAAGAACAGCGCAATTCTTGGATGCTATCAAACAGCTTGGGTTTACGAATGCTACAAAATCTGGACTTTCATGGGGAATGATGGATTTAACTACTCCAGCTGCAAAAGAAGAAATTGTGGGCGCAGGGGAGACGAAAGTTGCAGAAATTCGAGGACAGTTTGATGAAGGTCTGCTTACAGAAGAAGAACGATACCGTATGGTGGTGAATGTTTGGGAGCAGGTTCGTGAAGAAATGGCCATTGCTGCAAAGAATGCATTCGATCCAAAAGGAAGCGTGTTCATTATGGTGAACTCTGGTGCTCGTGGATCTTGGGGTCAAACACTGCAGATGGTTGGTATGAAAGGTACTGTTGCAGGTCCTACTGGACGAGCCGTTGAACTTCCTATTAAGAGCAGCTTTAAAGAAGGGTTTAACGCACTGGAATACTTCCTTTCAACTCACGGAACTCGTAAAGGTATGGCCGACACCGCACTTCGAACTGCAACTGCAGGGTACTTAACAAGACGCTTAGTAAACGTTGCGCAAGACATTGTAGTGCACGAAGAAGATTGTGGAGACACAGAGGGCGGAATTATGACAAAAGCTGACAGTGAAGAAGTTGGAACAACTCTCGGCAAGCGGTCTTTGGGGCGAGTACTTGCAGAAACAGTGAAAGAACCAAAGACAGGCAAACTTATGTTCAAGAGAGGCACCATGATCGACAGAGAAAAAGCAGCGCAAGTCGATGCACTGGAAGTTACAGAAGTTATTGTGCGCTCACTCGTATCTTGTAAAACAGTTCGTGGAGTATGTCAGGTTTGTTACGGATGGGATTTGGGCAGAAATAAAGTGGTGGAATTTGGTGAAGCTGTTGGAGTTATTGCCGCTCAAGCTATCGGTGAACCAGGAACACAGCTTACCATGAGAACCTTCCATAGCGGTGGTGCGTCCGGAGACGATATTACCCAAGGATTACCTCGTGTAGAAGAATTGTTTGAGGCGAGAGTACCAAAAGGTGAAGCAATTATGGCAGATATGGACGGAGAAATTACGGTGAAAAAGACACAAGAAGAAGTTACTATCACCCTTACTGGAAAGAAAGATGTGAAAGAATATAGCGTTCCTGCAAATATTACCCTCAGCGTGAAAACGGGAGACTCCGTAATTGCAGGTCAGCAAATTTCAGAAGGTCATATGAACGTACAGAGCTTATACGAAGTTGCCGGAGTACGCGCAGTACAGAGATACATTTTGAAAGAAGTACAGCAAGTATATGCAATTCAAGGTGAAACAATTAACGATAAACATTTGGAAATTATCGTTCGACAAATGTTATCTCGAGTTCGTATTGATGATTCCGGAGAAACCAGCTTGCTTCCAGGACGTGTAGTAGAATGGTCTGAAATGAAAGAAGCAAACAATCAAGCAGAAAAAGAAGGGAAGAAGAAAGCCACAGGACAACGCCTCTTGTTTGGAATTACGAAAGTTTCCCTTTCTACCGAAAGCTTCTTGGCAGCAGCTTCGTTCATGGAAACAGCACGGGTGTTGATAGACGCAGCAGTTGCTGGCAGACAAGATCACTTAACTGGACTTAAAGAAAACGTAATTATTGGACGATTAATCCCAGCTGGTATGGGGTACAGAAAGCCGTTCAATAAGCATCTTCCAGTTGAGGCAGTTGTAGATCCGATTTCTTCCGATGCAGTTGAGAACGAAACTGCAGTTGATGTAGCACCGACGGGAGAAGCTGTTTAGCTTCATTAGCTTGTAGCTTCGTTAGCTGCACTAGCTTTTACGATGCGTCGAGTTCCCCTCTCCTGTTCTGGGAGAGGGCACCACGCCCGCAGGCGGGTGGGTGAGGGCCGTCGTTTAAAAAAGAATGCATTTGACCAACGCATTCTTTTTTTTGTACAATTTGTCAGTGGTAATTGACGTTTTGGTTCATTTCACAGTTCACTTTTTTTAGGGTACAGGAGGTTCAGATGAGTATTCGGCTTTTGGATGGCAGAAAAAAGCCTCGGGATATCGAACGTGGAAAACAGGAGACTGTACGCGGTCTTCTGGCAGCAAACAAGATACAAATTGGACCAAGAGATAAGATTTACATTGATAATATATCTGCGTGCCTCAAGAATGACTGCAGGGGCGCCGAGATTATTGAAATTATACGCAACGGACGTGTTATTCAAAAGGTGGTTTCTGCTGGTGATGGCGTGAAGTAGTTGTATTTTGACAGTTATCAGGTCCGCGGGAGAGGCTTTCTTTCCCCCGGGCTTTTATTTTTATACGAATTATTTCTCCCCCTCATATGAGGGGGAGCACCCAAGCCGTGAGGCTGGGGAGGGGGTTGCCGTGCGAACGACCCCACCCCTGCCTGCGGGCAGGCGCCTCCCCTCATACGAGGGGAGGAAATACTGACTCTTATCCAAGGGGGAGAAATCGGCTATACTACTTATTATGCGTCTTAACCCGTTTCGTTCTTCACGCAAAAAAAACGCCCCTTGGCTGAAGCCTGCCGCAAAGTGGGCTACGGTGGGTATTATACTGATTGCGTTTTCACTTATCGCTGTGCTCAGCTTTTTTTCCGCAGCGGGGCTTTCGGGGAATTTTATTTTATTTTCACTTCGTAGACTCTTTGGTGTGCTGGGGTATCTTGTGCCATTTGGACTTGCTGCGTTGGGGTACAAATTACTTCGTACTAATAGCGAGCCCATGGCACGCAGTAGGATTATTGGAATATATCTCTTGTTAGCTGGGCTATTTGGAGTATTTCATACCGTGGGAATGCCACTCGAAGATGCATACCAAAATGCGCTCGATGGAAAAGGTGGAGGGCTTGTGGGCTTCTTTCTTTCGTTCCCGATGGCAAGACTGTTCGATCAAATTGCGTCTTCCCTTATTTTTATCACGGCATGTATCGTAGGAGTGTTTCTTTCTTGTAATTTATCTCCGAGTGATGCAAAAGAATGGCTGCTTTCCTTTTGGCCAGGCAAAACAGAAACCGAAGATGGGCAGGATGTGGCCGAAGAAGATAGTGATTTACAAGATGCTGCCCCAGGCACGTTGCCATTGTTTCGTATAAGTCGCAAAATTTCATCTACTGCTTCTGCCGACCCCAATCAACTAAAATTGGAAGCGGACCAAAGGGCAAAAGAAGAAGACCAAAAAGAGCGTATGAGAGCTCAAGTAAAAGAAGCGAACAAAAAATATATTCCGCCGTCACTTGATATTTTGCATT
>CAYIHP010000067.1:0-4551 GCA_964363175.1 uncultured Candidatus Saccharibacteria bacterium | reverse complement strand
CACAGCTGTAGTGTCTTTTGACTTTTTTCCAAGTGTCACTACTGGAAGTTCCGCAGCCCCGTGATCACGCACTTTAGTGCGGGATTTTACGGGGTTCTTTTTAGCAAGCTTAGTCATAGGGTTATTTCTTTTCAATACCAAGAATCTCAACAACGCTGCCCTTGCGGCCTGGTACAGCTCCTTTTACTGCAACCAAGTTTTGCGCAGCATCAATTTGAATAACTTCCAAATTTTTCACGGTAACTTGATCAGAACCCATTCTACCTGCCATACGCATCCCTTTCATCACGTGCTGTGGAAACCTCGAACCAATCGAACCTGGGCGGCGTAACACGTGCCTATGACCGTGACTCTTTGGTCCTCCTTTAAAATGATGACGCTTCACCACTCCGGCGTAACCTTTACCCTTTGACACACCAGTTACTTCAATCGCATCGCCAATTGCGAACTGATCAACTCCAACAACAGAAACTTCCTCAGACATTTCTCCGTGGAATTCTTTGCGAGCCGCGAAAGTTTCAGTATCAATTTTTGGGGTTCGTTTCTCTCCGATTTGTACTCCTTCTTTTCGTGGGAGTGCAAGTTGGACAGCGGCGTACCCATCTTTTTCTACAGTGCGGCGGATGGTGATAAAGTTTGGAAGTGCAGAAATAAGGGTAACAGGAATAACATCTCCGTTAGGAGAAAATACCTGAGACATACCAACTTTTCGACCAAGAAGCGCTTTCATGATGATAAATTCGCATGTGTCCTAAAAACTTAAGAAATTGAACCCATAATTGGGCATTTCCTTAAGATAGAACATCTCTCAAAAAAACGCAAACTACATTTTATTAGGGAGAGAGGTGGGATGCCTTGCCGGCCATAGCTTTAGCGACGGCTGGAGGGGAATAACGGAAAAAATCAAAAAAAAGCGCCGAGAACCATTAAAGATCCCCGGCGTAAGAACAATTTCGACGACCTTCGATTCAGCGGTTTGTTGGCGCTGGCTCGTACGGACCGCCATCTATTGAATGAAAAGCGTCACCAGGAGAAGCGGATAACGGTATTCCGCGAAAGTCCTGCTTAACAGAGTCGGACGGATTAGCCTCTTCCGCTTGATCTTCAATTTTTCTCATCTTTCTCCCTTTTACGGAATTGTAAATTTCGAAGACATCGCCTGTTTCCAGTACTCCTTTGTCAAGAACAAGAAACCTGTTCTGACAAAAAAGCTGCGAGTAATTCCTTTGGACAATACATTTGTCAACCCCTGGAACAAGTCGGTTAGTAACAAAAAACTCAACACCGATCGGCAGGCTGAGTAGCTCCTTGAATCTCAAAGCACTATCCCGCGCACCGATAATGAGCACGACGCAGATCCCAATACACAAAACACCAACAACAATCCAAATGATTTCCACCATGATTCTTTGCCTTTTTCTTTAACAAGTTTTCAAGTTACAAGCCAGTATATTGATACCGACTACTTCCACTATTGTATACCTATATCGTCGTTTCTGTCAAGTACGACTTGCATAAGCGAACAAATACCAAAAAAATCTTATGCCTTTTCTATAATGTATGCCGCGGAATCAAAAACTTTGTAGTGCGCCGTAATTTTTCTGAGATACGCAACTCATCAACAATAGTGGCTACTTCTTGCCATTCTTCCCGAGTAAAATACCTCCATAACATTCGTTCTATAAAACGGCTGTAATATTGACGTTTTTCCGCTGTATTGCGGAACGGAGGCTTGCATAACAAACCATCCCAATTTGTTAACGATTCAATATCTTGCGGGGTATACTTACTCATATGGCCGTTTGCTCAATCAAATAATCAATTTGAGAGTTTGTTATTGCTATGTTTTTTTCTGGTTCGCGAAGAAAAATGCTAGATGATACAGAAAACTGGTCGCGCTTAGCAAGGAGCTCAGTCAATAATTTTTCCTCGCTTATTGTACCAAGATTAAATTTTTGTTCCGAAAATTGCGCCAAATCTTTCAGAAGCCAGCCTTGTTTTTTAGTTAAAAAAGCAATATCTGTATAATCTTTTATTTCATCCCTTGAACAAAGGGCCGATGCTTTGTGAGCAGCTAAGTCCTCGAGGCTTGCTGTCTTGAGATTTCCAAATAACTCAAACGGTTGTATGTTAGGCGACCCATCGGCAACAATATCAATAACCATACCGCTATCACGATGCAGAAATCCTTTGTCTGCAGGAACTATTGAACTGGACCCAAATACTTCTTCCATAAGATCCCGCGCGCGAAGTTGTGCTGCGAAAAAATCGCGACTAACAACATGAGAAAAAGTAAAAAAGTCCAAATCGTTGGAGGTGCGCGGAACAATACCAAGGGCTTTCAAAAGAGTACCTCCAGTAAAGAAAAAAACATCCGTAAATTGCCTATCTTCGTTGATACGAGATAGGAATTTGAGTTGTGGTTCCGTTAAATCTCTAAAGTCTCCAATTAGTCGTTCCATACTGTTAATTATACGTGTCCAGCATAGTCTTTGTACAGCACTGGACGCAATCGCTATCTCATGCAATTATAACCCGTTGAACATTCGATCATTTCACTATCAATATCTAGGAGCTACCCGTGGCAGACACGAATGAAAGTTTGGGAGAACGAATCCGTCGTGTTCGCCTTGCACAAAGGTTGAGCACAAATCAGTATGCAGAAAAGTTGTCAGTGGACCCTAGCCATCTTTCTCAATGGCAAAACGGTAAAAGAAATGTTCCGTTAAAGCACGCCGCAATGTTTAGCTCCGAGCTAAACATGACTACAGAAGAAGTTATCAAACATATTATGGACTGGAAGACTGCGAGAAAAGTCCGCAGTTTAACAACGGCACCAAACGCAATTGCAAACATTTTCCCCCTTATGAAAGCTACTTGCGACGCGCTAAAAGATACTGCGGATCCAACACTAACTATGGAGGACATCGTATTCCTTCTGGAAACACAAGAGAAGCTTAAATCCACAATGTCACCAGAAACCATCGCGGGTCTTCTAAAAAACCGCAAAGGGTAGCGAGCAAATACCCACAAAAAAATCAAAGCAACCCTGCAGCATAAAAACTGCAGGTTTTTTCTTACTCAAAATTCTGATATAATAAACTAGATGAAGAAAAAAGGTATAGACAAAAAAACGCCAGCTACTCAAGGAGACCTGGAACTATGGGGAGGAAACTTGGCATTTCAAATAGAAGAAGTTCGCCAAGAGAATAACGCACGATCTGATAAACATGAGGTAGTTCATGAAAAAATGCTGGACGCTATTAAGGAATTAAAAAAGAGCGTTGATAGAAACACTGAGGTCACGAGTTCGCTCACACAAGAATTTCGCGAAATAAAGCACATTGAGTTCCAAGTATACAACCACGAAAAAAGAATCACAGAGTTAGAAAGATAAAAAAACCGGGATCTTGGTAGACCCCGGCGCTCGACGACTCCGTTCAAACTTTCTAATAATCCTTTTGTAAAAAGCTTTCTCGCTCGGTCAGATTTATCGTGTCCCCAAAGAGATCACGGTCAACCGTTGGCTTTTCTTCAGATACTCCGAACGGATCATGCTCAGCCGCTGTTTTGGGCTCATCGTTGATCATGACCACTTTTCTGCCCGTTGTTTCCGAAACAATTTCAAAAACCTGGTCTACCTTCATGGCTAGCGAAACAAATTGCCCTGTACTTAAATGCGTGGGCATTACCAGATAACGCCGCCGACACAACGGGTTAATGCCAACCCGCTCGACAATGTACTTGTCCGCGTTTTCAATCTTGTACCGAACCCTGAAAATTACGCCCTTGGGCAGGTCCAGGATGTCCTGAAAAATCAGGACTTTCTCTTTATAGCTGACGAACATTGTTCGCAACATAAAAAGTATCAGCGTTCCGATAGCAGCCACAACGCCATAGCGCACGATTTCAACCAACATGATCAAATTCCTTATACAGGTTTTCAAGTTACAAGCCAGTACATCGATACCAGCACTACTTTCAATATTATATACCTATATAGGGATATCTGTCAATAGCGAGATTTTGGACACAAAAAACCCCGCTGATAAAGCGAGGTTTCTTGCCGTAGCAGCAAGCTAATGCAGCTAACGAAGCTATAAGCTAATGAAGCTAAATGGTTTTCATCGAAACATCCACACCTGCAGGAAGATTCAAACTCATAAGAGTATCAATCGTGCGGGGGGTTGATTCAATGATATCAATCAAGCGTTTGTGTACCCGGATCTCGTACTGGTCTCGTGCATTTTTGTGCACAAACGTAGAACGGTTCACCGTATACTTTTTCTTGCTGGTTGGCAGTGGAGTCGGGCCGGCAACTTTTGCGCCTTCCCGCTCTACCGCTTCCATAATCTGCTTCGCAGACTGATCGATTAGCTTATGGTCATAAGCCTTTAATTTGATCCGAATACGAGGTGGAACAACTTCTGCTACTCCTTCAGTTGTTGGGGTATCAGGCATTACTCAAGAATTTTGGTAACAATTCCAGCTCCAACTGTTCTGCCACCTTCTCGGATAGCAAATCGCATTCCATCTTCCATGGCAACTTTA
>CAYIHP010000066.1:0-4670 GCA_964363175.1 uncultured Candidatus Saccharibacteria bacterium | reverse complement strand
CACAACTCATAAGCGTATGCGTATTCGCAGAGCACATACCAAAGGACGATCCGAAGTACAAGGTGGAGGTCGCAAACCATGGAAGCAAAAAGGTACTGGTAGGTCTCGTCATGGTTCCATTCGTTCTCCACTTTGGGTTGGTGGAGGTATTACATTTGGTCCACGAAGCAGAAAAACAACTATTCCAAAAACGCAGCTGAAAGAACGCAGACGCGCTCTCTCTGGTGCTTTTGCGATGCACGTACACAACAATTCTCTTTCTGTATTGCAGTTACCAGAGAAACTTCCTGTAAAAACAAAAGAAATGGCAAGGCATGTGAAAGATTTGCGATCTGTTCTTATTGTGGTAAGCGATGCAAACCGCAGCCTTGCAAAGGTAGTTGCAAACATTCCAACGATTCGTGTTCGCAATGCCTCTACTGTTATTCCAAAAGACATTGTAGAAGCACATGCAGTATGGGTAGATGAAAGCGCTCTAAAAGCATTAGAAGTTCGTTGCACGCTATAACCTACACCCTATGTCACTCTTAACACTATCAAAAAGAATACTCGGAAAGAACGAGAAAACTGCCCCTGTAAAGAAAAAGAAAATTTCTGCTGCTGCGACTGTTGCTAAAAAAAATAAACAAACCGTTGATGCACATGCGTTAACTACGGGCCGTATTGGTATGGTTGAATTAGTTTCTGAAAAAGGAATTAAACAACAAATTCATAACACGATGGTGTTTACCGTACTTCCCCATGTGACCAAGACTCAAATAGCAGCTGCTATTTCATCTCGATTTGGTGTGAAAGTAAAAAGTGTACGAACGGCATTGTCTCATCCAAAAACGAGACGTCGTGGAAATACGGAAGGCAAAACGAATTTGGTGAAAAAAGCATACGTAACAGTTGATAACGTGCAGTCTCTTGTAAACAAGAAATAACCTATGCCTATTAAAAACTACAAACCAAACCGCGCGGCTCGAAAGAAAATGTCTATTGTAGACCGCACTGAGCTGTATAAGGGAGAACCCCTTAAGTCTTCACTTGCTTCTAAAAACGCGACAAGTGGCAGAGGCTCTGAAGGAAAAATTACTACGCGTCACAGGGGCGGTGGAGTAAAAAGACGTCTACGAGCAATTGCATTTGGACAGGAAAAGCTGGGTGTTGCTGGAACGGTTGAGCATGTGGAATTTGATCCAAACCGCAGCGCATATTTGGCACGAATTGTGTATGCTGATGGTGATAGAAACTATGTACTAGCGTGGCAAGGAGCAAAAGAGGGGGATCAAGTTATTGTAGATGAAAAAACACCGGAAAAAGAAGGAAACCGTATGCAGTTGAAGAACATTACTCCGGGAATCTTCGTATTTAACGTTGAAATTAAACCAGGACGTGGTGGAGCATTTTTCCGGTCAGCAGGTTCGTACGGCATTCTTATGGACGTGCAAGGTGAATACGCGCAGCTGCGTATGCCAAGCAGTGAGATTCGCTTGATTTCGAAGCAGTCGTATGCCACAATAGGGCAGGTTAGCAATCCAGACTGGCGTTTGCAACGTATCGGGTCTGCAGGAAGAAATCGTCGTCTTGGAAACCGTCCTCAAGTGCGAGGTAAGGCTATGAACCCGGTAGATCATCCACACGGAGGTGGAGAAGGTAATCAGAGCGTTGGTATGAAATACCCAAAGACCCCATGGGGGAAGCATGCGCTCGGAGTAAAAACTCGGCAGCCGGGGAAATATTCCGATATGTTTATTTTAGAAAGAAGGAAGAACAAACGTAAGAAATAATATTCAACTATTGTATGTCTCGATCAATCAAAAAAGGACCATTTATAGACCAGCATCTTCTTGATAAAATCAAGAATCTTGCCAGCGGTGGCAGAACGATTATAAAAACATGGTCCAGGCGTTCAACGATTTTTCCTGAAATGGTTGGTTTTCGGTTTGGAGTTCATAATGGGAAAGAACATATTACAGTACTCGTTACCGAAGACATGGTTGGTCATAAGCTGGGTGAATTTTCTCCTACTCGCAAATTTGTGCGTCATGGTGGAAAGCTGCAAAAGGAAGTTGAAACGGCGAAAGCAGCCACCTCCGCTCCAGCTGCGGCAGGAGCTACGGCGGCCAAGGCCGGTCCAGCTAAAAAATAGCCTATGAAAATATCTGCTACACAAAAACACGCGCGAATGTCACCTCGGAAAATCCGTCCGTATGCAAAAATGGTTCAGGGTATGAACGTGTTAGAAGCCCAAAATCAACTAATCTTAGCAGTTGGAAAGGCTCCAGGGCTTATTCTTGAAGTGTTAAAAAGCGCCGTTGCAAATGCTACCAATAACGTACAAATACCAGCTTCTGATTTAAAGGTGGCGAGTATTTTAGTGAATCAAGGGCTTGTGATGAAGCGTTTTATGCCTGCAGCAAAAGGAATGGCCCATGCTATTTTAAAGCGCACCGCGCATATTACTGTTATTGTTGAAGGAGATGTAAGTACGGCGGCTAAGAAGAGTAAAGACAAGATTGCAACACTCACAACAGGTGAATACGTGGCTGAAGAACAAAAAGCGGCTAAGAAAGAAGAGAAAGAACATGCAGAGACTCACGACCATGAAGGTCATGATCATGAGCATTTAGAAAAACATGATACAGAAGAACGTGATGTTGAGACAGTGGCAGACAAGAAAGTCCAAGCATTTCAAAAGATTAAGATGAATCAAATGGGTGCGGATAAGAAAAAGACGCATCGAAGAAAGAGTATCGGATAATCAAACATGTAACTACCTATGGGACGAAAAACAAATCCAAATATATTACGAGTAGGAAACATTCTTCATAACTGGGATGCGAAGTGGTTTTCTGATAGCAAAAAAGATTTTCGAGATAACTTGATTCAAGATATTAAAATTAGAAATTATATTAAGAAGAACATGCGTTCTGCGTCTATTTCTCGAGTTGAATTTGTGCGCCAAACGAGAGAAACCGTGCTTACTATTCACACCTCTCGCCCTGCTGTTGTTATTGGCAGAGGGGGATCTGGCATTGAAAAAATTCAGAAAGACTTGCAAAAAATGTTTGGAAAAACAACGAAGTTTCGCATTAACGTGCAAGAAATTCGTAATGTAGAAACAGACGCAAGTGCTGTTGCAACGCAAGTTGTGGATCAAATTGAACGACGAATGCCATACAGACGAGTGTTGAAGCAGTCTGTGCAAAGATCACTCCAAGCAGGAGCTCGAGGAATACGTATTGCAGTTGCAGGGCGACTCAACGGAGCAGACATTGCACGTAAGGAATGGCTTGCAGACGGCAGCGTACCACTTCATACATTTAGAGCAGATATTTCATACGCTGAGCGAACGGCATTTACCACGTTTGGTACTATTGGCGTAAAAGTATGGATTAACCGTGGTGAGTATGAAATTGAAAAAGAAGAACGACCGGGCGAGGCAGTACGCGAAGTAAAACAAGTACCAGTTGCTCCAAGACGCAGAACGTCTTTGTCCGAAAAAGTAGCTACTCCAGCGAAGCCAAAAAAGCCAGCTAAGAAATAATACTTCCTATGTCTTTCATTCCAAGAAAAGTAAAGCATCGCAAGCACCAAAAGGGCTCTGTTCGAGGTGCGTCAAAAGGTGCGCTTACGATTGACTTTGGCCAATATGGGTTGAAAGCCATTGAGAGCAGATGGGTAAGTGCTCGTCAGCTAGAAGCGGCGAGGCGTGCAGTTACTCGCTATGCAAAGCGAAATGGAAGAATATGGATTAGAGTATTCCCTGATAAACCAATTACGGCAAAGGGGCAAGAACTCCCGATGGGTAAAGGAAAGGGTGCAGTAGATCATTTTGTTGCCGTTGTTCACCGAGGCAGAATTATGTTTGAGGTAGACGGAATGGATGAAAAGACGGCACGAGAAGGATTGCGCCTTGCCGCTCAAAAGCTTCCCTTGAAGACAAAATTTGTCGCGAAAGTAGGATAATTCTCATACGACTATGACTATACAAGAATTGCGACAACTGAAATTCCCGGAATTACAACAAATGCTCCTCACAGCTCGTCAAAAGCTGCACTTTGTTCGTGAAGAAGTTGCTTCCGGAAAAGATAAAAACCATGCTCAAATGAGAGGTTTAAAAAAGGAGATTGCACAAATTCTTACTTGCATTTCTGCGCTTTCTCATTCATAATACATTTTCATGAAACAAGTCTCTACAACTGAAATTTTGAAACGCAAGCGAGAGCTTGACGGGGTTGTGGTGCGAAGGTCTGGGCAAAAGACCGTTGCCGTTGAGATTGTACGAGTACTGGCTCATTCCCTCTACGGAAAGCGGATTAAGCAAACAAAGCGATACCTGGCACACGATGAAAGCAATAAACTTGCTGTGGGAGACAAGGTTACTATCCAAGAATCTCGCCCACTCTCTGCCCGCAAGCGCTGGGTAGTTGTGCCAAAGAAAGGAACTGCTCTATGATTTTGGAAGAATCAAAACTAACCATTGCTGATAATTCAGGAGGCAAGATGGTGAAAGTGATTCGAGTACTTGGGTCTACTCATCGTCGCTACGCGTATATCGGTGATATTGTTGTTGCTGCCGTTAAGGTTGCAGAACCACGAGCCACAGTTAAAAAAGGCGATGTAGTTCGAGCTGTGATTGTGCGTGTTCGAAAAGAACACAAGCGCCCTGATGGCACTGCTAT
>CAYIHP010000065.1:0-4677 GCA_964363175.1 uncultured Candidatus Saccharibacteria bacterium | reverse complement strand
TCCTTTGTTTCTCGAGTTTCGCCTGAATCTGTAACTAACGCGTGAGTAACGTACAAATCCTCGTAACTCCTCCTACCCCTTCAGCAGTTCCGCATATTTTGCCTGCAGTTTTTCTAGTTTTGGACTTATTACCAATTGGCAATATGCCTGCTCCGTGTTTCTCAAATAATATTGCCGGTGACTTTCATCTGCTGCGTAAAATTCCCCAAGCGGCGCAACCTCTGTAACTATTTTATTCCCTGCCTCATCTGCGTCTAGTTCTAGAATAAACTTTTCTGCTTCTGTTTTTTGCGCATCGCTCGTATAAAAAATAGCAGACCGATACTGCGTGCCCACATCTGCGCCTTGGCGATTTAGCGTTGTTGGGTCATGTGTCGCAAAAAATACGGTGAGTAAATCATTAAATGTAATCTGCGTAGAATTAAATTCTATTTTACTTACTTCCGCGTGACCGGTTTTTCCAGAACAAACTACTTGATAACTTGGATTTTTTACGGAACCACCGGAATACCCTGGCATCACAGAAACAACTCCCTTCAATCCGGCAAATACCGCCTCCGTACACCAAAAGCATCCTCCGCCAAATACCGCCACTTCTATTTGTTCACTCATAGAAAAAAGTATACACTATAGCTATTGCCCATATGAAGAAGAAAAACATTGAACTTTCTCCTGCATCATTTATTACTATGTATGCCCCGCATGCGAAGAAAAAACGTTCGCATGCAAATTCCATACTTACAGAACTTGTTACCGGCGGAGAGCCCGTGGGCGTGTACAGCGCTCAGATGCAAGTGCTGCATGAACGCTTCAATGGGATGTATTACAAATTTCTCAATAGGCTCACGATAATTCCCCACGACCTACCCTTATCCAAAACACAACGAGAAAACATCCATTCCCTATTTCAAGAACTTCTCGAAATGCGCACGCTTCTTGCAAAGGAACCTATTTCGACAAGGTAATACCAAGCACTAGGTTGTTACCAAGCTAGTTTTTTTGACGTTCCAGGAAAATTCTTATTTGGTTCAAGCGTAAGCTCGTGATTCTCACCATCGAATGTAATAGTAAAATATTCAAGAAATCCGCTATGTCCCAATATGGCAGGGCTATTTTCTTCGTCGCTAAACCAGATCGGGGCTGGAAATTCATATATCTCTTGATCCTTTGAAATTTGTAGCTTTGTATTGTGCGCAAAATACAAAGATTCATTGTGGTGCTCTAGTCTTCCTTTTACTTCTGATTTCAAATTTTTATCTATGACAATTCCAGTTATTTCTTTTACGTCAGTACGTGGAAAAATAGTTTGATCTGAACCTGTATCTACGAGCGCTTCAAAACGAAGATTGCCAGTTGGACCTACAAGCACAATGGGTATTTTTGTTTGATACAGCTCTCCGGATTCAAACCCGGGAGCTGGGATTACGTTGGTTTTTTTATATTCAAATTTCACGCGCGGAAAGCAGATCCACCAAATCGTATTGTCCTGTGAGGCACTTTGTCCATCCATGGCTCATTCTCGCCAAGATCAAATGCCTTTTGTCGAGCCTCGTGCAAAGAATCCGAACTACTAACAATCCTCATATGGTCAGCACTCCACGCAATCCATTTCCCTGAATACTCTATTGGCACCGTAGGCGAAATTTCTTCTTTTGCTGACTGCATAACCACAGCGTACCTATTTTTTGATCATTTCGCTAGAGAAAAATATCCGAGCGTAAATACAATTTTTGGAGTAATTTGCACGTGTACTTTGCCGAGATATTCTTGTGGAGCAACTTCTACCATTTCATCAACAATATATTTCAGCCACCACGTATTACCTGGTTGGTTATAATCTAAAACTATTACGCCAAGATTTGTATCTCGTAGACCCTTTCGAACAAAAAACTTGAATGGATACTTTTTCGCAAGAACGCCCTCTTCCATAATACGATTTATTCCGTTTTTATCTGCTTGTGAAAGAGTCTTCCCTTTCCACGATGTACTTTCTAACCCGTGCGCAATACCTTTATAGTCACCGTCTAGTGAAGTAACATTTGCAGTTCCTTTCAAAAACTTCTCTTGCATTTCACCATGTTCCATTTTATATGTGCGCACCATTCCCAAAACATACAAAACAACGAGGATGCAAATAATAAGCGTAATAATAATTCCAAGAGTGTTCATATACATAAAGATATCATGAGCGTACTTTTGAGCAAGGTTGTTCTCTATTTGTACTTAGGGTACGATAATTCGATGACTACCAAAAACCTTCCAACATGGGACTTATCAGATTTATACGCAGGTATTTCCGACCCAAATATTGATAAAGACATGGCTTCGCTCACAACTGCGGCACAAACGTTTGAGCAAATATATAAAAAAAAGATACGAAAAGACATATCTGCCAAAGAACTAAAAAACGCATTAGATGCATACAGCGCAATTATTTCTGGTATTTATAAAATCGATGCATATGGATCTCTGGAACACAGCACGCACACGGGGGACGAGATGTATGGCGCATTTTACCAAAACAGCTCTACAAAGCTATCTGCCATTCGCTCCCGTATTATCTTTTTCGAACTGGAGCTTGTTGCCATTCCCCTGCCTGCGCTACAAACACTTACAATTAACAAAACTTTACTCCCATACAAACATTTCTTAGAAAAAAAGATACAAGAAAAGAAGCATCGCCTTCCTGAGCTTGTAGAAGACATTCTCCAACAAAAATCTCTCACCGGAAAATACGCATTCATCCGATTGCAAGATGAAAACCTCACGAAACAAAAAGTTGCAATGAAGGTGGGGAAGAAAACGTCGCAATTTTCCGCGAGCCAGTTACTGAGCTTGCAGTACAGTCCAAAACGAGACGTACGTAAATTAGCGGCAAAAAAAGTTGGCGATATTGCGCAGCAAACGCTATCTCACAGCACGTTTACGTATAACACATTAGTACAAGACTTTTCGCTAGATGCAACGCTTCGTTCCTTTCAGAAACCGGAAGATATGCGCCATATGGATAACGAAGTAGACAGCGCAGCAGTTACGGTTATGAGTGATGTGGTAAAAGATGCATATTCACTCGTTCAGGAATATTATTCGTTCAAACAAGAAGTGTTAAACATTGGCCCACTGTATCAATACGACAGATACGCGCCTATTAATGCAAAAAACAAAATATATTCTTTTCCTGAAGCAAAACAACTAGTTCTGGATGCATTTACCGCATTTTCTCCAGAATATGCCGATGTTGCAAAGCTGTTCTTTGATAAACGCTGGATAGACGTACCGTCCACTCCTCAAAAACGATCCGGCGCATATTGCATGTACGTAACGCCTGAAGCCCACCCGTATATTCTCCTCAACTACCACGGCAACAAACGAGACGTATCTACCCTTGCACACGAACTGGGGCACGGTATTCACGCATATCTTGCGCGCAATCAAACCATTCTTCAATTTGACTGGCCGATAACTATTTCAGAAACAGCCAGTATTTTTGCTGAAATGATACTCTTTGCACACAATATCCAAAAAACATCTAACCAGAAAGAAAAGCTGGCACTCATCATGGCAAAAGTCGAAGAATCGATTGCAAGCATATTTAGGCAAATATCGATGTATCGTTTTGAACAAGAGGCACCCGCACTTCGCGCATCAGAGGGAGAACTCACAAGCGCGCAATTAAATACACTTTGGCACAAGCATCAAAAAGAAATGTTCGGAAATTCCCTTCGCATCACCGACGCAGAAACAACATTCTGGAGCCTTATTCCCCATATATTCCACACGCCATTCTATGTATATTCCTATGCATTTGGAGCATTACTTTCACTCTCGCTCTACGGACTCTATGAAAAGTCACCAGAAATATTTGTACCGAAGTATTTGAATTTCTTGCGTTCCGGTGGGTCAAAATCTCCCCACGATTTAGTGTCCGCATTTGGCGTAGATATTCATGCGAAGTCGTTTTGGGAACAAGGTATTGCGGAAATAGCTTCACTCATCGCACAAGCCAAAACACTGAAAATCTAGTACGATGCAGATATGGACATTCTGCAAGCAGTGATACTGGGGGTTGTTGAAGGAATTACGGAATTTTTGCCCGTATCTTCCACGTTTCACCTCATTTGGACTGGAAAAATTCTCGGAATACAGCAAACGCCGTTCGTAAAACTGTTTGAAGTAGCCATACAATCTGGAGCTATTCTTGCTGTGGTTGCGTCGTTCGCAAAAACAACGCTGCAAAATCCATCGCTTATAAAAAAAGTTCTCGTAGCGTTTGTTCCTACTGCCGTTGTCGGATTTGTTCTATACAAAATAATCAAAGATATATTTCTTGAAAACGCCACGCTGCAAATCAGCATGTTTATCGCAATTGGAATTGTCTTTATTCTCTTTGAACGTTTTTCAAAACTAACTCTAAGTAGATCAATTGCCAGTATTTCGTACAAAGAAGCAGTTACTATCGGAACCATGCAAGCGCTTGCCGTTATTCCTGGGGTTTCTCGCTCCGGAGCCGTTATCATTGCGCTGATGCTATTTTCATTCAACCGAAAAGATGCAGCCGTATTTTCGTTTCTCCTCGCAGTACCAACTATTCTAGCAGCGTCGGTATTTGATATATTGAAATCCCGTGAAGCAATTACAGACAACCAAAACCTGTTTTTACTTGTGGTTGGGTTTATC
>CAYIHP010000064.1:0-4775 GCA_964363175.1 uncultured Candidatus Saccharibacteria bacterium | reverse complement strand
AGAAAAATCTCCCGTAGATGTAAAATAGCTTCTCCAACAAGTACAAATTGTATTAAAGAGCACTTCACACTTCCCCGATTTATCAAACCTACTCGGTACCAACACAGGAATTGTTTTGCCGGGAGAAGAAAAAAAACAAACTCGCAAACATGACCATAACCCGTCCATGGTACTTCCGGAAACAATAGGGAAAAAACAAAAAACTCCTGCGTTTGATTTTTTCACGCAAGACTTAACAGCACAAGCAGCAGCAAATAAATTTGACCCCGTTATTGGCCGCGCAAAAGAAGTTGATCGCATGATGAGTATTTTAAATAGAAAGAATAAAAACAATCCAATTTTAATCGGAGACCCAGGTGTAGGGAAAACTGCAATTGTTATCGGTCTTGCGCAGCGCATAGCATCAGGGCAAGTGCCATCCAAGCTGCAAGGAAAGCGTATTTTATCTCTCGATATGGCAGGAATACTGGCGGGCACAACATTCCGTGGAGAATTTGAAGAACGCATTAAAGAACTCATGCACGAATTAGAAGAAAACAGGGATTCCATATTATTCATAGACGAAATTCATACGATT
Organism: uncultured Candidatus Saccharibacteria bacterium; assembly: GCA_964363175.1. Lineage (GTDB taxonomy): Bacteria > Patescibacteriota > Andersenbacteria > UBA10190 > UBA10190 > HO2-45-11b. The sequence goes on along the minus strand of CAYIHP010000064.1, from coordinate 4,198 downwards.
GTAGGTGCCGGATCTTCCGGCGGAAGTATGGATGCCGCAAACATGCTCAAGCCAATCTTAGCTCGCGGAGAAGTAAGTGTTATTGGAGCTACAACATTCGATGAACACCGCAAGCATATTGAAAAAGACCCTGCACTTGAGCGCAGATTTCAACCGATTTTTGTAAAAGAACCAACCCCAGAAGAAACACTCAGTATTTTAGAAGGTGCGCGCGAAGCATATGAAGCACATCACGGGCTTACCGTCACCGACGAAGCAATTAAAGCAGCCGTTGAAATGAGTATTCGCTATATCCCCGACCGCTTCTTGCCAGATAAGGCGCTCGATTTATTAGATGAAGCTGCGGCAACATTGCAATTAAAAATTGCTGGCACCGAAGAAGCGCATAAAGCAAATACGCTGAAAAATGAACTGGAAACACTTCGCCAAAAGAAAGAAACAGCTATAGAAGCAGAACATTACGAAGATGCACTTGCTGCCAAACGACAAGAAGACCTACTAGTCGAAGAACTGGCTGCGTACACGCGCAAAGTGTCTGCAAAATCAGAAGCAAAACAACTTTCCATAAACGCAGAGCATATTGCTCAGGTAGTGGCATCAAATACGGGTATTCCTGCAGGAAATATCTTAAAAGAAGAATCAAAAAAACTGGCAAACTTAGAAGACGTGATGCATCGCTTTATCGTAGGGCAAGAACAAGCAATTCATGCAGTGGCCAGGTACGTGCGCCGTTCCCGCGCAGGTATTGCAAACCCAAATCGCCCACTCGGATCGTTCATTTTCCTTGGCCCAACAGGGGTTGGGAAAACAGAAACAGCAAAAGTGCTTGCAAAAGAAGTATTTGAAAATGAAGATGCATTAATCCGAGTAGACATGAGCGAATTTATGGAATCACATTCCGTATCTCGCCTTATTGGAGCTCCTGCCGGGTACGTTGGGTATGAAGAAGGTGGCAAGCTTACGGAAACGGTTCGCAGACAACCATATGCCGTTATACTATTTGATGAAATAGAAAAAGCTCACCGAGATGTGTGGAATATTCTCCTTCAAATATTAGATGAAGGAGAACTCACCGATTCCCACGGACGCAAAGTAAACTTCCGCAACACTATTATTATTATGACGAGCAACATAGGCTCCCACGAGCTTTCTCAGCAAGCACGAATGGGGTTTGCAATGCCCGTAGAATCTGAAGAAAAAGATAGTGCGCAACACAAATACGAAGAACTCAAAGATGCGGTATTAAAAGAATTACAAAGTAAAATGGCTCCGGAACTCTTTGCGCGCATAGACCAGGTCATTGTGTTCTCCCCTCTTACAGCGTCCGATATGGAAAAGATTACAAAAAACCATATTCGAGAACTGCAAAAACTTCTCGTGAAAAAAGATATTGAACTTACCGTTTCCAAAGGCGTTATTACAGAAATTGGCGAGCGAGCGTTTAAAGAAGGAAAAGGCGCGCGCCCTATTCGAAGAATCGTGCAAGATTTACTAGAGGACCCAATTGCGCATTCTATTATTAATAAAGAATTTTCTAAGGGACAAGTGTTAACCGCGAAAAAATCCGGAGATACGGTTGTTATAGAGCAGGTACAAAAAGAGCACGCGAGTGCATAAAATACTAGTAGAACTCGTAGCAGGGCTGAAAGACGCACTTGCTCCTGCGCGCTGTATTGACTGCCTCGTTGAAGGTACATGGTATTGCGCTTCTTGCCGTCGCCATACTCCATTACACGTACCGCAATGTATCGTATGGAAAAGTGAAAATATGAGCGGAAGAACGTGCGCAGACTGTAAAGAAGCTAATCCCCTAACTGGTTTTATCAGCGCACGTCAGTATTCTGATTTTTCTATACAACACGGCATTGAATGGCTTAAGTTTAAAGGAATCCTTCCACTTGCCGAAGTACTTGCAGGGCTTCTTATTCCAAAGCTTACCGCCATTGCGCCAATTGACGTGTTATCTAAACGAGCAATTCTAGTACCCGTACCACTCCATAAAAAACGCCAATTGCAACGAGGATTTAACCAGAGTGAACATATTGCGCGATGTATTGGCAGGCTTTGCTCTATAGAAGTTATAAGCCTACTCTCGCGAAAAGCTGCGACAGCGTCTCAGGCCCGGCTGTCGCATGATTTGCGCACGCTCAACATGCACGGTGCATTCGCGCCCAATGTTTCAGAACAAGAATACTTTGCAATAACAAAAACTAAACCAATTATCATATTACTCGACGACGTTTCAACCACAGGCGCAACATTAATATCAGCAGCAAATGCATTGCCCAAAGTTGAGGGTACAGAAATTTGGGGCGCAGCAATAGCGCGGGGGTAAGCGTTCTCTCCCCCTTTTTCAAGGGGGAGTTGGTGGAGGTGGGAGAAAATCATGCTATAATTTTCTCATGGACCTTCGAATTATTCTCGTCATTCTCCACATCATTGGAACCGTGCTGGGTGCCGGGGCTGCTACGGTTACGGATTATCTGGTATTTAAATTCTCGAAAGACATAAAAATAGATAAAGACGAATTTCAAATTCTTCACACCATCTCCGACCTTATATGGGCAGGGCTATTTCTCCTTTTAATGACAGGGCTTGGTTTTATCTATCTCCACATTACAGATTTTGGGAATGTGCGCGATGCATACAGCCTCGATAAAATTTGGGCGAAAATAACAATTGTGATTATTCTCACGCTCAATGGGTTTTTTGTGCATTACTTTGTACTCCCTACCCTCAAACAGCGTTTAGGGAAAACACTTGCAACACCTTCATTTATTAAAAAGTCTTTTTTCATCTTCAGTCCAGGTGCCATATCTGCTGTATCGTGGTACTCCGCACTCGTTCTGGGTGCATGGCGAGGCTTAGAAGCAAGCTACGCAGAAATTATGTGCGGATATGTCGCACTACTTGCCGGTGCAATTATTATTTCAAACATTGCGGGTCGAAAGATGCTTACAAAGCGGTAAGTTCACTTATTGCACTTCATTAATTAATGCTTGGAGAGTGTGACTTGCTGTCCATATTTTTAACGGTGTCCCTATCGTATCCACTTGCACAAACGTATCTTCATTAAAGACGTTATATCTTTGCTTTAATACGATTGCCGTTTCGTAGTCAACGTCAAGAATCGTGAGATTTTTCGGAATGTCTTGTATATGAGCTCGAATATCCGCATCAAGCGCCTGACAAGGTTCGCACGTGATTGCACGGAAAAATAAAACAACATTTCCCGTAGATGCTTTTTTTAGCTTTTCAGCGGCATACACTTCGTATGATCCACCTTTTTCATACGTAGACGCACTACTGGTCACGCTTGTTTCGTTGTTTTGTACCACAGCGTTTTTGGCAAACCCTCTTTTATTCGCCAATTCATCTTCTTCGGCAGAAAGTGCCTCTCCCTCAGCCTTTTGCTTATTGAGTAGTGCTTGCTGTTCCTGTGCCGCCCGCATGGCTTCCCGTTTCGCCTCATTTCTTGCACGCAGAAACAGAAATAAGCCTCCAACTAGTACAACTACTGCAAAACCCACTCCTATAATAATCCCTATTTTTTTATTCATATGTCATTTATTATAACGTATCGTGCCACCCTCGTCATTACTTCGTTGTACTTCAAAGTTGCCTTACCTGCTCACACTCATGATCACATCAATCCATTTTGAGAAAGCTTCTCTATCTTCTAAAACTTCTTCCGGTACAAACCAATAGTTCATCGTATAGCTTTTGCCGTTCTTTTTTGCATACGTAAATGCATGACTACCGCGTTCTGCAAAAAAAGTCTTCGTCTCGTCGGTTGCTTTCAAATACAAGTCACCGTCCACAATAATCGCAAATATATTTCCATCTTTGTATATACCGTACCCGCCAAACATTGCTCTACTAGAAATATGGGGCACATCTACCAATAGATCATGTACGACGTACTCGTGAAATGCAGCGTTTTTGTTCATTGGGGTGGCGGACTAACTTGTTTCAAAATTTTTTAACATGCCCTTTATTGTTCTTCTCCCATACCCACCTTTCAGATACTTCTCCCTATTCTTTGCATCAATCCGATTAAGAAATGCTTCGTAGAAAATAAGTGTGTACGGGCGAAATGGTCTTGTAGATGCACTTTCCCCGTTATTATGCTGCTGAAACCTTTTTTGTAAATCCGACGTATAGCCGATATATAAACTCGCATTCTTCTGACTTTGAA
>CAYIHP010000063.1:0-4833 GCA_964363175.1 uncultured Candidatus Saccharibacteria bacterium | reverse complement strand
GTTATTCAATAATAAATAGAACAATTTATATACAAGTTATTCTTAAGAATTTCATCAACAACCTGAGACATGCTCACGTCTCGCTGATTACTCACGGGGCTGCCATACAAACTAAAAAGCAGTGAGCCGGCAACTACACAAAGCAGTATTATGCCGATGTTTTTGGTCCAAGAATCTTGTTTGAATTGACGAATTGGTGATGTTTGCATACCAGGAATAATGCCGTGCACCGTAGCCAAACGCAAGAGGAGAGACTACAATGCATGCACGCCCCTGTAGTTCAATGGATAGAACGAGCCCGTCCTAAGGGTTAGATGGAGGTTCGATTCCTTCTGGGGGCACAAACTAGTAACAACCTAGCGCAAAAAACCGAGCATTGAAGTAGGCTGCCACCTTGTCGGTATATTCCTTCGATTGATGTGCAAAGCCATTAGCATGTTCTGCATTGAGAACAATCCATAGCTCGCTGTTCTCTGGTGCATGAGACAGTAAACGCTCGCTTTGACTCACAGGAATGCGCTCGTCAGAAGCGCCATGAATCAACAGAAGGGGATATGATAATCTCCCTATAGCGTCTTCTGGCTTTAGGCTGCTTAGGTTAATCCGATATCCAAGCCAGGCAACAAACTTCATGCCAGGAATAAATATGGGAATACTCCAGCGTGGCAATGGGGAAGTACGAGCTGCTTCTCCGACAATTAAATCATCAATATCAGCATAGGAGCTATCTGCCACCACAGCAGCAATGGCTGGTTCCTTGGTCGCAGCCAGTAGCGTTGTGGCTGCGCCCATAGACGCCCCTAGCAAGCCCGTACACTGAGCTGCCTCTCCTTGCTGACGAACGTAATCAAACGCTCCCAGCACATCAGATTGTTCAAAATATCCACCCGAGACTATTTCGCCTTCAGAAGTACCATGGGCACGGAGATCAAACATCAGCACGTTAAAACCTTGACGAAAGAGGTCGGCAGCCAGATGTACGCGTTGCAGACTAGAGCGAGTGCCGCCAATGCCGTGAATAAAGATGAGGGTGGCTTTATTTTGAGGTTTCGCAATGTACCAACCATCAAGATTGAAATTCTCTCCCCGAGGCGAGAATGAGACAGCCTTAAAAGGCACATCGTAGTTTGCAGGTGTCTCGTCTTGTTCATGGCGCTCCGCATGGGTTAGTGCTTTGGTCATACTCACTGCCACCCAAACGTAAGCAACAACAGCAACTATTACCGCAATACCTATAATCCATTTCAACGTATTCATTCATTCTTTATACCACTATTTAGGTGGTATCATAATATAGTGAAAACTCCGACTTTCGACATCGAACACCAATATTGGTCTCAGGGCATCTCTGCAATTGCAGGATTGGATGAGGCGGGAATGGGGGCGTTGGCTGGGCCTGTGGTTGCAGGTGCAGTTATTTTTTCACCAACTGCATTAGAAAAAATTATTGCAAATCAAAAACAATTTCCAATTAGAGACAGCAAATTATTATCAGAAAAACAACGTGAGAAATCAGCGGCTTTCATTCGAGAAATAGTATCTTTTTTTACAATTGGAATTGCGAGTGTTTCAGAAATAGATGAAATAAATATTCGAAATGCATCACACCTGGCGATGCGCCGCGCGATTAATACGTTGCAGCAGAAACCGGATATGTTACTCATCGACGGCACAAGTGACAGCATTCACCCAACCATCTTTTCGCTGTCTATAATTAAGGGTGATCAACTATCGTATTCAATAGCAGCTGGAAGTATTCTTGCAAAAGTTGCTCGAGATTCCATGATGAAAGAATTACATATATTGCATCCGGAATATGGATTTGATTCCCATAAAGGATATGGGGCGAAGAAGCATATGGATGCTTTGGAGCAATACGGGGCTACGGAGCATCATCGGAAAAGCTATGCGCCGATAGCTAAATTGACAAAGTCATAGCCATAATCTAATCTTGAACCACTATGGCAGTACCAAAAAAACGAACACCGAAGTCAAAGAAAGGCATGCGACGCAGCCATCATGGCAGAAAGCCAGGCAAACTTGCCACATGTCCAAATTGCAAATCACCCCTTATGCCTCACAGAGCGTGCCCTACTTGTGGCATGTACCGTGGCCGACAAGTGATTGCTATTGCTGCAAAAATTGAAAAAACTGAGAAAAAACGTAAGGCAAAAGCACGAACAACTGGCGCCTAAATACAAAATAGGGTATACATAGAAGGTACTTTCTATGGCAAACCGTCATTTAAGCAGATCGATAGCACTTCAAAGCCTGTTTGAATGGGATATGCGCGGGCAACAAGCAGCTGCATTACAAGCAATTGCAAAACATAACATTCAAGAATTTGCCCCTGGGCTTGATGATGGCGACTTTATCTATACTCTGATGTATGGAGTAAAAGACAATATGGAAAGCATTAATGCACTCATTCAAAAATCTGCACCCGATTGGCCGCTAGAACAAATAACTACCGTAGATAGAAACGTGTTGCGCATTGGAATTTTCGAACTGATGATTGCAAACGCCCCAGATGTACCTCCGAAAGTTGCCATTAACGAGGCAATTGAACTGGCAAAAACATTCGGTGGCCCATCGTCAGGGAAATTCGTGAACGGAGTACTGGGAACAATTTATAAAAACATGGGAGAGCCAAGAAAAGAAGAATAACTATGGAAACACTTTACGATTTATCACCACTCGAAAAAAAGCTCGGGATTACATTTACGGATAAAAATACGCTTCTACGAGCACTTACGCATCGTTCATTTTTGAATGAAAATCCTAAATTTGAACTTGATCACAATGAACGGCTCGAATTTTTAGGAGACGCAGTCTTAGAACTAATCGTAACTGACTACTTATACCGAACGTATCAATTACAAGAGGGGGAAATGACAAATTTACGCTCTGCAATAGTACGAGGAGAAATGTTATCGAAAATTGCAGGAGATATGGGCATTGAAGAATATTTATTACTATCCCGCGGAGAAAAAAAGGATACGGGAAAAGCACGGCAATATATCCTAGCGAACGCCGTTGAGGCTGTTATTGGAGCTGCGTATGAGGACCAAGGGTACGAAGGTGCAAAAAAGCTAGTAGAAACATTTGTTATATCCAAACTCCCGGAAGTGGTAGACAAAGGCCTCCATATCGACATGAAAAGCAAATTTCAAGAAATTGCACAAGAAAAGTTTCGTATTACCCCCGTGTATAAAGTACTTGAAGAATCTGGACTGGACCACCAAAAAGAATTTATTGTTGGCGTGTTCATTCATGATAAAAAAATGGGTGAGGGGAAGGGCCTCAGCAAACAAGAAGCACAGCAACAAGCGGCCACCGTAGCACTTGCAACACTATGAGTATTCTTATTACCAGCATAACAACTATTTTCTTTATTGTTGGAATCATTGGCACGTTTATGCCTGGAATTCCGGGTATTGGGCTGGTATATGCAGGGGTTGTTGTATATGCAATTGCGGACAAATTCACATCTATCGAATTTTCAACTGTTTTGGTTTTTGGAATACTTACTATTTTCGCATCGCTAGCCCAATACCTAGGTTCGCTTTGGGCTGCAAAATACGCCGGCGCAAAGGCAAAAGCACTTACGGGAACGTTAATTGGTTCTCTTATAGGAACATTCGGCGGGCCTGCTGGAATATTTGTAGGAGCATTTCTTGGTGCGTTAGTTGGTGCGTTACTAGAAAATACCACTCCACACAAGGCTGTTCGCGTTGCATTCCTGTCTGTTATAGGGATTATCAGTGGGACGATTATCCAGCTGTTCTTATCTATTGTACTTATTATTTCGTTCCTTATAGCAGTTTTCGTATAGGCTAGTAAAGCTATGCCCTTGACTACTTAGTCTGCCTTAGCTATCATTGCATCTATGTTACGAATTCGCTTACAACGACGAGGAAAGCGCGGATATGCGACGTATCGCGTTGTGGTTGCCGATGGCCACGCACCTATTAAAGGGAGATTTATCGAGGACTTAGGGCATTACAACCCACACACTGATAGCTTTGTGGTAGATGGAGTGGCAGTAAATAACTGGATCAAAAAAGGTGCGCATCCCTCAGACACTGTCTTTAATCTCTTGATTACGCATAAAATAATTTCCGGAGAAAAGAAAATGTTGTTTCATCCAAAGAAAACAGTTGAAACACCGGTGGTCGAGGTAGCAGAAGAGATGGCGAAATAAAGTTGACGCGGAGGGTTCTTCTTGCTATTATAGATATATTAATCTTAATTCAAGTTCATACACAATTCCTATGGAAAATGATCGACAGTCACATGATGTAGAGTTTGTGGAATACGTAGTTAAATCTATCGTAGACCATCCAGATGATGTAAAGCTCGAGAGAACGATAGACGAAATGGGAGTTCTTATTACTCTTGCCGTAAACCCAGAAGACATGGGCCAGATTATTGGTCGCCAAGGGGCAACTGCAAAATCTATCCGAACACTTCTTCGGGTAATTGGGGCAAGAAATAACGCACGAGTTAATTTAAAGATTAACGAACCAGAAGGTTCAACTCGCAATGTTCGTCCTGCTCAGGCTCCCGTAGCACAAGAAGCAACTCCTGAAGCTGAAGCTGTTTCAACACCAGCAGAAGAAAAGCCAAAGCAGTCCGTTGAAGAAGCGCTCGACGATCTCGACCTGTAATAACTACATACATAGCAACAAACAAAAACCTGCTCCTACGCAGGTTTTTGTTTTTGTGGTATTATCTTAGTAACCAATAAAATACTTTTTTATTTATTTTAAGATAAGTTTATGTACCATCAAAGCAGAAAAAAAGTTTTTCCATATATTTTCTTAAGTTTTT
>CAYIHP010000062.1:0-4883 GCA_964363175.1 uncultured Candidatus Saccharibacteria bacterium | reverse complement strand
AGCCCAAATACTTTTTACCGTTGGAGTATTAGTTCGAAGTACAAAGTGGCGCATCGGAGAAATGGTGCAATCGAGAATCTTTTGGGGCGGTGTGCTTTCTGCCAGTATCGCGATTGTTCTTTTTTCACCATGGCTCCCTGTTTTTTTGCAGCAACTATCTCAAGTACAAAACAACTATTGGGTTCCACCTATTGCGAGTACTTCCATACCCGATACGTTTTATCACTTTTTTGTTCCTACAGTTGATATAGTTCCGCATCATGGGCTGATTCTTTTAGTATCGCTATTGCCAATTGTTGGAACAATTATCCTGTGGCTTTATTGCAGTATTTTATTCAGAAAAAATGACGGGGTGAGGTTTATTGTTCTTCTGGGCGTAGTTCCTATGCTCATGAGTATTTTTATTTCATTTACGGGAAGAAGTTTGTACAATGACAGGTTTTTTGCGTTCTCGGGAATATTTATTTTTGTCTTGATTGCGTACGTGCTTTCTGTAATAAAAAAACCAATACTTCGCAGAATTCTTTTTCTTTTATTTGTTCTTGGATTACTCCTTGCGCTTATGCAATATAGAAACGAATTAGACATAGAACATAAAATTGGCTCCCATGCTGCTACAAAATATATCTACACAGAGCGCAAAAACACAGAACAAGTGTTGGTAAGCTCGCCGTTTGTATATTTTGCTGTGTTGCACTATGCAACAGAAGAATTTTTAACAAAAGATGATGTTCATTTGTATTCCAAAACGGGTGAACTTTCCCACTTTAGCGGAGGCCCTATTTTAACGCAGGCAGACATAGTGGGCGCGCAAGATATTGCGAAATTCAAAGGAGTTGTGTGGGTGGTAGACACCACAGGGTTTGGAGAGGGAGCGTTTGAACAACCAAAAAATTGGCAAGAAATATACAAGCAGCCTTTCCCGGAAGTGTTTGGGTATCAAGGGGACGTTATTGTGCGAAAGTTTTTGGTTCACTTATAGTACACCCGGTTCGGAATTCTTAGATCTATATATTCCAGTGTTTGTTTTTCTTGATCAGAAATTGTATCTGCGAGTAAAAGCTCTAAAATACCTATCTGATCTTTTGCGCTTCGTGTGGTGTCCATAAGCACTCTCCAGTTTTTATCTAAGTAAAAATGTACTTCTTTTGTTGCAAGCGATGGTATTCTCATTTCTGCAATTTGTGCGCCGGTAATGGATGGTAGTTTCTGCAGTGCTTCTTGAATAAACGTTACAAACTGCGTTTCAACGGCATTTGTACCAAGGGTTACCGTTGCATTTGCATCTGAATTTTTTACGGTTGGCAGTACAACGCCGGGTAGCACGTCGAGTAATGCCTGTTCGTATGCAATTCCTTCAGCGTCTACAAAATAGTACGACCCTCCAGAAATGAGCAGAATGGCGGGTTGCTTTTCTTGCACAATAATCTTCAGTGTCCCGGGCAATTTCCGAACCATGTGTACGTCTCGCACCTGCGGAACATCAAGAAGGATTTTCTGTTCCAGTTGCTCGGTGGGAATAAACAAAAGATTTTGACCTATGCTTTTTTCTGTAATAGTTCTAACTTTTTCACTGGTATGGTCTTTCGCATCTACCACTGTTATTGCAGAAACAGCGAATGTATCTGTAAAAAAGAGGAGCCAGCCCAGCATGCAAGTTGGCAAAATAATAAGAACGGACAGAAATGCCACCGATGACCATTCTATTATTTTTTGTTGCACTTGCCCCCACCGTGCACGATTCATAAGCAATTAAAGATTTGCTGATAATGTCAAAAATGGCAAATACGGGTGTAAACAAGCAGGTAGTTGCACAGATCCGTCTGCTTGTTGATGATTTTCTATAAGTGCGATGAGAAGTCTGGAAAGTGCAACTGCCGTGCCGTTTAACATGTGGACTTTCTGCGTTTCGCCACCTGCTGTTTTGTATCTAATATTTAATCTTCTGGACTGATATGTTGTAGTGTTGCTTGTTGAGTGAGTTTCTCTGTATTTCCCTTCACTTGGGATCCACGTTTCTATATCTATGGTTTTTGCAGATGGAGCGCCCAAATCCCCCGCTGCCAAGCGCACTACGCGGTATGGCAGTTCAAAAGCATCCATGATGGCGCGTTGTTGTTGTAACAAAAACTCATGCTCTTCTTCTGACTTTTCTGGAGTTGTAATACTGAACATTTCTACTTTATTGAACTGATGCAGTCGCAAAATTCCTTTTACATCTTTGCCGTGGCTCCCCGCTTCTCTCCTGAAACAAGGCGTGTACGCAGCGTACCTCAGCGGCAGAATTTCTTGCGCAAGTATTTCATCCATATGCATAGTGCCCAGTGATTGTTCACTGGTGCCTACTAAATACAAATCGTCTTGTGTTGAATATATTTCATCCCCCGCTTGGTCTACATACCCCATACCATGCATGGCATTTTTTTGAATAAGGACGGGTGGGTCAACTTGTGTGAACCCTGCGCGTGCAAGCGTATCTAAAACATACGACGCAATTCCAAGTTCTAATCGTGCTAAGTCTCCTGAAAGGTACGTAAAACGAGCTCCTGCAACCTTTGCGCCGCGCGCCATGTCTATGCGGCTTCCCATAAGCGTCATATAGTCTTGTGGAGTTTGTGAAGTGTCTTTTGGTTTTATTTCGCTTTCTGCGATGAGTTCACTATCCTTTTCTCCGCCAGCCTGAACATCAGGAAGTGGAATGTTTGGGATCTTTTTCCATAATGCTTCTCGCTCCTTAGATACATGCTCAACATTCTCTTTGAGTGAAGACTCTGTTGCTCCCAGCTTTTGCATCGCAGTAATTAAACTTTGCTTTTCTTCTGCAGTAGAGGATGCAATTTTTTCTCCCGCAACGCGTTTATGAGACAATGCTTCTTCCAGTTTTTGCGTAGTATCTCTCCAAGTGGCATCCGCAGAAAGCAGCGCCTCTATATCTGCTAACGCAACATTTTTTTTACGCAGCGCGTTGATTATCTCTTCCCGAGTTTTTTCGTTTCGCAGCAATTCAATATCAATCATAGAGCACCTATTTTTCAGATTTTAACAATGGAAATAAAATGGTATCTCGTAAATGCGGTGTATTAGTCAGTAGCATGACCAAGCGGTCTATGCCAAGCCCAAATCCAGCTGCAGGCGGCATACCGTATTCCATGGCTTTTAAGTATGCTTCGTCGATGCTATGTGCTTCGGCATCACCTGCGTCTCGAGATTCTTGTTGTTCTTCAAAGCGCTTACGCTGTTCAACGGGGTCGTTGAGTTCTGTATATGCTTTTACTATTTCCATTCCTGCTACCACTAATTGGAACATTTCCGCAACTTTCGGATTTGAAAGATTCTTCTTTGCAAGCGGAACCAGTTCCACCGGGTAATCATACAAAATAGTTGGGTTTTGTAGTGTAGGCCGGACTATTTCTTTGTACAGTTCATCAACCAGTTTTGTATATGTCTGATTTTTTGGAGGTGTAATTTTTTTGTCAGCGAACACTTTTAAGTATGCTTTTGGATTTTTTTCTTCAAGTACATTAATTCCTGTTCGTTCTTCCAATAGTTTTACATACGAAAATCTTTGGAACGGCGCTGCAAAAGAAATGGTCGCATTTCCCCACGGCACGTCGTAATTGCCGGTAATTTTTGTCGCAGCGCTTGAAATCATATCTTCTGCCGTGTCCATCAAGTCTTCGTAATCGGCATATGCCTCATAAAATTCCAGCATCGTAAATTCGGGGTTATGAGATTTATCTACCCCTTCATTGCGGAAGTTTTTTCCAATTTCAAATACTTTTTCAAATCCTCCCACGAGTAATCGTTTTAAATACAGCTCTGGAGCAATACGCAAAAACAAATCAGCATCTAGCGAATTATGGTGAGTAGAAAAAGGCTCCGCCAGTGTTCCTCCCGCAATTGCTTGTAGTACGGGGGTTTCAACCTCCATAAAGCCTTTGTCTTGTAAGTAGTTTCGTACAAATTGCATTACTTGGCTACGTTTTTTCACTACGTCTTTAGAATCCGGATTTGCAAGTAAATCTACTTCCCTCTCTCTGGAACGAGTTTCTGTGTCTTTCAGGCCAAACCAAGTACTCGGGATAGGGCGAATAGCTTTGCTTGCCATAGAAAAGGCAGAAACAAAAATTGTTTTTTCTCCCCGTTTGCTTAAATTAGGAATTCCGATTGCTTCTATAAAATCTCCCGCATCAAACAGCTCAATATCTGCAAACTTTTCTTGTAGTTGTTGCTCCATAAACTGCAATTGTATTTTTCCGCTTTCATCAACAATATCTACAAAGGCAATACTGCCATGAGACCGGATAGATTGTATTCTCCCGAGCAATACGATTGCAGTTTCGCTTCGCATATGTGTTTCAAAATTCGTAACTAAGTCGATAAGTGGCATGGTTCTGCGAACTTCCGATGGATACGGTACTTTGCCGGCAGCAATAAGCGTCTCACGCTTTTGGAGTCGCATATTTCGCATTTCTTCCAGTCTTTCTTCAGCCATAGAGTGAAGTGTATATTATTGAATATGAAAAAACCACCTGGATTTATGTTCGTGCAACACCTATTTTCCACTGACCTTTTTCAAAAAACGCCTCTATCGTTTGTCTGTTTGCTTTATTAATCAGACTTGAATGAGAAAGCTTTTTTCTTTTTCCGTATTCGCGAAGCGAGATTATTTCCATATCCTCCAGATACGCAAGTCTTTTGTGATAGCTGTTTGTAAGTGATTTACCAATTATTTTCTCCATGATTTTTGTATCGCCAGTTATTTGATACTCCCTAAACGCATCATAATAGGTTTGGCGGTCAATAAATTTTATATTTATAGGAACAAAGCCTTCTCGAATAAGGAGATAGTTATTCATTACTCGCCCAATACGCACATTACA
>CAYIHP010000061.1:0-5053 GCA_964363175.1 uncultured Candidatus Saccharibacteria bacterium | reverse complement strand
ATCCAATAAATAGTGACTCTATAGATATAGGTATTCGCGAAAATGAATTTTGGTTGAGCTATAAAAAGTACCCCGTATACAGAAAAGGGATTGATACGCCAAAGTTGCAAACAAAAGAGATTACGATTCCTCTTACTACGGCACTCCAAGACACCGATAGGTCTGTTGATTTGATGTTTTTTACAGATAATAAAGGCATTGCCCCTCAGTGGAGCATTCAAACGTTTCATGCTAGTCTTGAGTTTGATATGCCCTCGCTTGCTGAAACAAAAGCGTACATAAAAAGCATTCTCACTCGTGAACGCGCTCTATAAAGGTATGCGCACACTTTTTTTTACAACGGGCTGGTCGCTTCTTGTTTCCGCTGGTATTATTGCTCTCTTTCGATACTTGCAACCGGCAACGTTTTCAAAAGGAGTTTTTGCGAGTGTTCTTTGTTTTGCGTTTGTTTCACTGTTTTTTGCAATAGTAAATAAACAATATGAATAACATAAGATTGGCACAAGTATTTTCTGGGCTGGGGCTTTTGGTATTGGGCATGCTGGTGTTTCCTATTCACACCGACCAGGAATTTATTAATCTTACTGCAAGTGAGGGGCCGGGAATGCTGACACCAATAGCCAATGGCAGTGTATACGAGCAGACATTTGCCGTTCACGGTCAAGTCCTATCCAAAATTGGTACGTATCTTACCCCTATCCAAGCGAACGCAAAAACATCAAATGGAATTATTCGTATTGCAGTACTGCAGCGCGGCGAAGTAAAAGCATCTGGTGAAATACCTGTATTTCGAATACATAGCGACAGTGCGACGCTCATTCAAATAACCCCCCCGCTACCTACTTCTTATGGAGAGCTAATTACCATGCAAATTGGCGCAAGCGAAGAGGCAACGGGCCTTATTGCGCTTCGCAAGCGTACGTTTGACGACACGTTTACGGGCACAGATGTAGCTTTTACAATAGATGGAGTAAAGCAAGTGTATGTGGTGGCGCATAAAGTGTTTGCATCGCTGTGGCCACCAATTGTGATGCAAGCTGGTGGAGTTTTTATACTTGTTGGCATGTTACTACTTGCTTGGAACAAGACCTCGCAAAGAAAAGTGCTCGCAACGATGGTGGCGTTGCTTGGCATAGTTTTCTTGTACGCAATCCCTTCATTTTCAACTCATCCGTTATTTATATTGCCAGTTTCGCTTCTCCTTATTGCTTCCTGGTTTCTATTTAGAATGTCTGGCCGCACTATTCTTGCATCCATATTTGGAACGTGTATTTTTACGTGTTCTACTTGGCTCCCATTAATTATTATTACAGGGCACTTTCCAGAAAATTCTTTATCTATCCGTGACGCCCTATTAGACCCAAACCAAATTAGCATATCGCATGGGGCAGGTGGATATGTCGGCATACCAGCAGCACTATTTGCCGTTGCGGGTGTGTGTATTTGGATGGTTGCGATGATAAAAAAACGATTTACCGCATTTCAAGTTGATACTGCCGTGGCAATTCTTTTTGCAATAAGTATATTTGTTACATTTGTTCAGACCCCACTTCATATGCCCCGAGCTATTATTGTGGTGGTGTTTTGTATTGCTTGGTTTGCCTCGCTCGCGTTTGACAAGATGCAACGGTTTCTTGGAGCACGAGATGTATTTATACAAACACTACTGGGTGTATTGCTTGCTATTTCGTTGCTTGACTTAATGCAAATAACGGCGAAAACATTTATGTATGGACTCGGTTTATAAAAATTCAGGGATTATTGGTATTACTGCTGCAGGGGGAGCCGTGCTTGGATTTTTCTTGCAACTCATTGTTGCATACTATTTTGGTGCGGGTGCTACCACCGATGCATTTTTCATGGCTCAGTCGACATCAGAATTATTAGGAAAGCTACTCATGGGAGGGTCTATTACCGCAGTGTTTATACCATTATTTGTCCATCGCTTAACAAAAGGAAAAAAAGAAGATGCGTTTGCGCTTGGACTGAACCTGGTAAACATCATGGCGTGTGTCTATGTGCTCTTTATTGCGTTCATCTGGATATTTTCAGGAACATTTATTCACATTATTGCACCCGGATTTACGGGCAACACATATACACTGACGGTTTCTCTCTTAAAAGTGCTATTACCTTCTTTCTTATTCTTGTTTTTACTTGAATTTGCAACGTCTATGCTCCATTCCTTAAAGGAGTTTGCATTGCCCGCATATCTTCGCCTGATACAGCCAATTATTTCTATTGTCAGCATTCTTCTGCTTGTCCGCTATGTAGGAATATATGCACTGGCTATCGGCATTCTCATTGGGTCAGTAGTCCAACTTGCAATTGTTGGCTGGGGGCTCACGGTGCGTGGCATGCGGTATCGTTTTTTTATCAATTTGAAGGACCCTGCGCTCCGTGATGTAGTGCGCCTTGTGTATCCGTTTATTTTTTCTATTTTGGTAACGCAGGCTGCAGGCATTGTGTATCGGATGATTGTTTCAACGCTGGAAGAAAGCAGTTTATCTGCATTAAAATATGCGGAAAAAATTACCCAACTTATTACTATAATATTTTTAAATTCAGTAACGCTCGCCATTTACCCACTTTTATCTGAAAAAGCACATAGTAATGATAGCGCAGGCATGAAAGACACAATTGCAAATTCACTGCGGCTCATCGTGTTTTTCACACTCCCTATTATTCTTGCCGTTGCACTTTTGCGTCGTGATATTATTTCATTCCTGTACCAAAGAGGGTCTTTTTCCTCTCAAGATGCGCTCTATACAAGTATCGCACTCCTCTATTTAGTGCTGGGGCTTACAACTAATGGTATCAGCTCAATATTGGGCCATGCAGTACTTGCGCTCCAGAAAACAAAAGCCGCAGTTATAATAACAATTGCTTCCCAAGTAGTGGCCATAACATTATTTATGATGTTCACACCGCGCATGGGTTTTGCGGGCTTAGCACTTGCATCATCTCTTGTGCCACTTTCTTCTGCACTATTATATTTTTTGTATCTTGGTCGCTTTATTCCGGCATTACATACTATTTTTGTACATATAACATATGTGAAAATAATTATTCTTTCCGGAATTTCATCACTTCTTATTTGGTGTATTATGCAGCTGCAACTTCCAAGTATTGCTCAAATGATGATTTCACTTGCTGTCGGATCGCTCTTCTATCTGGCGTGCGCACATATGTGGCATATTGAAGAAATGCGGCAAATATCAGATATATTTCGAAGAAAGTTTCAAAAAATCACCCTATGAAATTTGCGGTCATAGAATATTCAAGTAAAACAAAAAAGATATGGAAGCACACACCGGAGCGTCCCAACTATGTGTGCGATCCGATTCACGAAATAGACCCTACCAGCTTTGGATGCTACGTATCGGCACTTGAAGGAGAACATATCCCGCTAACGTCTTTAATAATAGGCGATCATGTAAATATTTTTTTGAGATTATATCGAAAAATACAAAAGCGACTTACCGGTAACTGGCCACTCAACTATGACACATCATACTTACAAGCGTTTGATGTACTTCTTGTGGTATATCAAATAAGTGATGGCCATGAAATGGTTCGTTTCTTGAAAAAACTACGTGCAGAGCATCCTTCTTGTGTAGTATTGGGCGTACCTACACAGCCGTATGGAATGCTCAGAGAATATTGGGATCAGAAACAAGAACATATTCTTGAAATAAAACAGTTTATGGATCTGTGTGATGTATTTCTCACGATTGTAAAAAGAACCTTACCTATATGGAGCAAAATGAGTAGCACGCAGGTTCAATACATTCCCCAGCCGTATCCTGTTGCATTTGCCACCCAGAAATTCCGCCCACGGGATAAAAAAAGTACTATCATTTTTGTTGCGGGTGTAACAGGGCGCGATGCTATCACAAAAGGTCAAACAGTAGCTGCTCAATTGCAAAAACTATTTCCTGCGTACCGTATTCAAATGGCAGAAATTCCAGGGATGAATCTTGATGTTACAAATCTACAAGGTTCAACGTTCGATATTATTGCCTTTCAACCTTGGCAAGAACATCTTACAATGCTTGCAAGAACTGTGCTTGTAATAAATACGGACTATACGCAAACCAGAGGACGAGTACAAGCAGATTGTGCTGCTGTTGGAGTTCCTAGTCTTGGCGCAAACTCAGATGCCCAAGATGATTTATTTCCAAAATTGCACGCAGAGAGAGAAACGACTGTGGAGCAACTGGTACTACAGGGCAAACAGTTATTAGAAGATTCTTCATACTACAATGAAATTGGTGAAACTGCGCGAGAACGTTTACAGCAATATACCTATGAACGTACCAAGGATAGAATAGAAGCTCTTGTTGCAGAAGTTTTAGCTTATAAACATTCTCTATGAAACGCATTCTGCTAAGACATGTAGGCAATATGGGAGATTTGGTATTTTTTGTACCGCCTATTTTAGAGACACTGAAAAGAAAATATTCTGACAGCCATATTACTCTAGTCACTGCGTGGGGCTTAAAAGACAAAAGATCCGGATGGGGACTGCGTAACCAGGGTGGTTTTTGTATATCACTCATGATGACAAATCCCCATGTCGACCAGTTAGTTCATTTTCACGATACAAAAACGTCTCTTACTGGGACAATTTGTATAGAAGAAGGTCACTCTTTTCCAACATGGAGTAAGCAGTATTATGAAAGTCAAAAAGTTTCTGGCACGTACGACGATGTGTTTGAGCTCGATATCGGTATTCTTGCAGACGAAAACCCAATAGAACATTTATATCGCCATATCGGGATGCCGGAAGAAACGTATTCAAACTATAAAATATATCTCACAGAAAAAGACCTCGAAGTTGCAGCATCGGTGATGCAAAATTTCCCTCATCCCCGAATTGTCTTATTAGAGAGCATAGAGGGTGGAACAAGCAGAGGATGGGATCCAGGGAAGCTACCAGTACTAGAAAAGGAAATAGAAAAAGTGTACGGATGCCCTCCTATTTGGTTTGGAGCAAAGTTTCCGCACGAGTATGAAGGAAGGCCACTTACACTTCGTGAAAATATTGCGA
>CAYIHP010000060.1:0-5233 GCA_964363175.1 uncultured Candidatus Saccharibacteria bacterium | reverse complement strand
CTTTATTGCATAGCCCTCACCCAGAATTGGGAGAGGGGAACGGCTACTACTACCGACCCAACTATCGCAACAATCGCTCCACACGACTGTGTCGCGATGATTGCAATAAGCATTATAAGAGAAGAAAGTTGATACAAGCGGTTTTTTTGTTGAACCCCTGTCCATGCAGCAATAATAAAAACAGGAACGAGGAATAAGGCGAGAGAATTAGGTACGTCGTAGATGCTTTGTATGCGAGAAAGGCCGTCTATCTGCGATATTCCAAGCAGGGCAACTACGAGGCCTGACAGAACTAACGAACGAAGAATGTGATCAGCTGTGTCATTCCGGCCAGAGAGCCGGAATCCAGGTCGCGTTGATGCAGCGTGCGCTAACAGCCCAAAAAGCATCGGAACAATAATCCAGCCCTTCAGTATTCCTAAACTGGAACGCAAAATGGGTGAATAGAGCGTAGAAACTACGGCAGAGAGTAAAAATATACAGGCAAACAGCTTAAAACTGCCAGGCAAAGCCCTTATTGCGTCAAATAGCTGATAGCGGGAGGCTTTATTACAAATTACGAGAATAAAAACTGCGATAACACCGACTTCAAAGAGATTCGTCGGAATACCAAAGATGGGAAACCGTATAACATATGTAGGGAGTAGTCCCGCAAGCAATACGATAAGAGTATAGATCACAGTGCGAGAACGACAATTAAAATATAGGGAATTAATAAGTGAGGATACAGTAAACTATTAGTAAACTGAGAGTGCACAAGTAAAAAGACGGTAGCCCATACGTAAATCAGCGAATAATGTCTGATAAAACCAAGCAGGAGGGGAATAAAAAATAATGCTGTGCCTATAAGGCCCGTTGTTACAAGAAGTGTAAGAATGCTGCTGTCTGAACCTCCCCTGGAATGAATGTGGTAGTCAGATATAAGGCCCGCATCTTTTGCTGCCACCTGATACGCATTGTACCCAACACCAAGAAAGACATGTGGCTCAACTAAGCGCCTCCAAACGTCTTTATATGCCGTAATTCGAATAGAAACCGTAGGGTCATGGAAGAATATTTGCTTCGCTCTTTCTTGCAATACTACCCCCGCAAATGTCGCAATAATTCCTAGCGTGATGAGCCCAGGAAGTACCAGTTTTTTCCATTTCTTAGGAAACGACAAAGTAAAAAGCCAGACGATAGAACACACACAAAGAGCTACGGCGGCTGCAATAAACGTACTGCGAGATTTGGTGAGGATTATTGCAACGAGTGCTGTGAAAAATAGTAAAACTGCTAAGCACGTGCTCCTGCGCACCCCACCCACCCTCCCCTTGAAAAGGGGAGGAGGCGTCGTACTCTCCCCCTTTTCAAGGGGGAGCTGGAGGGGGTGAGATGAAATCATCCAAAGAAAAACAGCAGGCAGAGCCATAGCTAAAAAAGCTCCAAAAAAGTTGGGGTCAAGCCAAGTTCCAACCATTCTGCCCATATGCGGATCAAAACCACGACCAAAACTATCTAGATTAGGATAAAAAATAAGTTGTAAAAAACCCAAAAACAAAAGAATAGCATATGTGTACATAAAGGCTTTTCTTGCATATTCTTTTAATTGAGTTGTCTGCAATATTGCCATACCAGATGGATACAGAAGAAGAATACTTGTGAGGCGAGTCCAATAGGAAAGAGAAATCAGTATTTCACTTTGGGTAAGATCGCTACTGTGCAGAATTATCGTCGATATACTCCACAGGTGAATGGGGGAAATTACCTATAGACCAAGCATGCTATTTCGACGCCCTCCAGCCGTCGCTAAAGCTATGGCCGGCAAAGCACCCCCGCCCTCTCCCAGAACGGGAGAGGGGAGCGATAACGCAGCAACTAATAAAAATACAACGACGGCGATATCACTAATGAGAATACCTCCACCTTGTCCTGGTAGGCTAAAACGAATAATTTGACCAGCTACTAACGTCGCGAAAAGGAGAACTACTGCAATTTTCGCAAAAAACGTTGGATACGCCATATAGTGGAAGAGTAGTGCTTTTTAAAGTATCTGTCAGCCGACTCTCTATATAACTTGGTTTTTGTACCGCTATGTAGGTTACTACCACCTCGAACATGGGTAACTTTTGCTGTTGGATCCATTACAATGCTATAGCCCTTTTCCCGAACCCTCCTGCACAAATCAACATCTTCCCAGTACATAAAAAAATCTTCATCGAAACCATTCACTTCATCGAATACTTTTTTTTGTATTAAAAATGCACCACCAGAAACCCAGTCTGTCACAAAGGCAGCTATGGGGATTTTTTTCGGAACCAGGTGGCGGAGTAGCAACTGTAATAATGTTGGCTCGTCACCAAAAGCCATTCGTTCTGGTGCCCCGTTTATATCGCACAGCAACAACCCTATTATTCCAACGCCTTGAAACTTCTGCATAGACATTTGCAAACGCTCTACTGCCGCTTCCTGCAAAATAGTGTCGGGGTTTATAAATAGAACATATTCGGTGTTCAGTAAGCGAGCTGCTTTATTCGCAGAATATCCAAAGCCCTTATTTGTATTACTCACTTCATATATACACCCAAGTTTTTCTATTTTTTCTACGGTAGCGTCTGCGGAACCACTATCAACGATAGCAATTTGGCTCAGCCCTTCTCTCCTTAGACTTGCCACACACTCCTCAATATACCGCTCGCTATGAAACGTAACGATAGCAACACCAATGTTCATAGATTTACCCTTCCAAGACGACCACGACGAGCAGCTACAAGCGCACGGGCAATAATTCTATGGCGAGATATTGCGTGATACAGCATACGGATAGTATTTACAGCATACCAGTACATTCTCCAAGGTAACGAAACATAACGCTCTACTACGTATGCGCCGTTACGAACCATATAAAAAAGCTTTGCGGGCGAAATAGGGCCTTTTGTATCATTGTGAATATTCTGTAGCCCGGGAATAACATTCAGATGACCACCATGCTTTTGAACCTGCATACTTATTGCAACATCTTCCCAGTACATAAAAAAAGAAGTGGGGAATTGAGTAGAGGACAATAACCCAAACTGCCCAACCATACACGAACCGTGTACGTAGGGGGTATTCCAAAAAGTTTTTCTTGGCATTTTACCTACAATGTGAGCCCTGCCAGAAAATAGGGAAACGTACCCTCCAGCTGCCCCCGCTAATACCTTTGGGCCGCCGTTTACAGTCCACCAAGCTACTATCTGCTGCAAACTATCTTTCTTAAGTTTCAAATCGTTATTTAGCAATAGACAGATATCGGTTTTTTTTGCCCCTAAACGCGCAGCCTCTGCAATACCGTATTGAAGACCCCCAGCATAGCCGGTGTTAACTCCTGGACGGACCCACGTCGCTTTTCTGGATTCCGGCTCACGGGCCGGAATGACAGTTTCTGTATGATCAATAACGATTATATACTCTGGACAAAGCGTTCCTTCTAATAGCGAAGCAACTGCTGCATCTGTTATCTCCTGTGGGCCGTAATGGACAAAAATCGCAAAAATCGATCTTTCCTGTGGAATGCTTGTGGATAAATCTGTGGATAAGCTTGTACTTTTTGTGAACATTATGCGTATTCTTACGTTTTGTTACTCTACTGAGCCACTTTTATACTTTTTCTTTTCAACAGTTTGTTCGCATGGTGTACGCCATACCAGAATTCCCCCGCAGTCACGAGCGCAAAAAACCGCGGCATATTCACTGTATCCCCACGGGTTTTCATAAAATACCTCGCCAACGCCCGCAGTCCAAGTGCTACATATATTCTATGAACAATTCTTCTGGAGATATTTGTGTTCACGAGGTACTTTGCGCTCCCAACAATTTGCTGCCGGTGCAGTATTTCTGTTGCGGTATATATATGGCGATGCAAAGCAAGGGCGCTATGAAGAACGTGCAAAACAAGTCCCTTGGCTTGCAGACGAGCCCCTAATTCAAGATCTTCCCACCCATACTGCGCAAAAGCCTCAGAGAATCTGGCATTCCCTAAAAAACTCTTTTTTATGGAAATAAAAGAACCATAGAAATAGTGCTCTGCATTGCATGTGGAAACGCCCGCAATTGCGTCGTAATCGTTTTGTTGGCCACCATGCATCATCCAGTCCATAAATGGCGTAGGATGTATCCTCGGGTCCCATACAACGCACCCAAGTGCGGCTGCGGACACTTCTGCGTGCCGCACATGAAAGAGAAGATGTTGCTGCAACGCGTTTGGACGAAGTACTATATCGTCCGCAAGGAACAAAATAATATCGGCAGTTGCAGCATCGATTGCGCTGTTGCGCGCATGGGATCGGCCTGTATGAGAATTTTCTAGGATGATAGGCGTTGACCAGGGATTGCCCCAAGAATACTTCATAACAACATCTCTAATAGACTCACGAGAGCCGTCATCACTTACAATAAGCCGCACCGTCCAACCATGCGGAATAAATTGCTCACGCAGCGCTTCAATAACATACGGCAATTTTTCTTTGCCATTATACGTGGGGACTATAATATCGCATGTGTTCATATACTCGACGTTGTTCGTAAAATACTCAGTGTCTTTTTATTCCACAGCCCGAGACAGTACGTGGTGCCAGCATAGAGCGCGCCAACAAATGCCAGCCGAAACCCAATATGAACATACTCCGGAAATATACTACCTATATACACAGCAAAAAGCGCGCTGCATGTCGCAAGAAGTATTGGAAATAATGATAATCGATATCGTATTGTGGAATGTACAATATATGCGCCCGTAAGCATTGCAATAGCTTCCGTTGCGACAGTAATCCATGCGGCTGCAAGCGCGCCATATTCTGGAATCAAAAGAACATTACTTATAATATTAAAAAACACAAGAAACCCATAGAGCACTGCCAAGGTACGCTGACGGGAAAGCGCTATGAGCGCAAAACCAAAAATATTCCCTAAAAACATAATTGCCAGAGCTATAGACAGCACTCGAAGTAAGGGGACAGACGGATTAAATCCTGCACCCGCAATAAACGCGACGATTGGTCGTGCGAATACAATAAGCATCGTAATAATAATAACTCCTATATGGGACGACAGTAGGAGTCCTTGCGAAACAATATCTTGTACACGCTGCATATTTTTTACAGCAATTGCAGAACTAATATGAGGAAGAAGCAATCCACCCAACATTGCGGGAAAAAACAACCCGTTCTCGATAATTTTATATGCTAGGCCGTACCAGCCAACTTCTTCGAGCGAG
>CAYIHP010000059.1:0-5319 GCA_964363175.1 uncultured Candidatus Saccharibacteria bacterium | reverse complement strand
CGCCAGCATTGAGAAGAAGCTGTAGATACCTCTCCTTTTCAATCAGGAAATATGTGTATGCACATGCGCTCATGTTGATTTCCTTTCACTGCGCGCCTCGGCCTTGAGTTGCCGCATCATTAGAGACATCAGCCGTTTCCAGACTCCGCACAAGCTCAAGGCGTACGCAGGCGTGCATGTGCTTGCCGATGGGCGATTCCCGCGAAGACGCAGTGGCGAGCGAGCCAACTGGAACCCGATGTTGCGCCAGGCCCTTTACTTGCTGGGAGACCAGTTTGTGAAGCGGCCAAATTCCGAATGGGGACAGAAGCTTCGCGCGTACAAAGCGGAGTTCAGGGCGCGCCATCCGGAAGTCATCACCGAGAACGGAAAGAAGCGATACACCGATGGGCACATTCACAAAATGGCCCTGTGGCGTACGCTGACGAAATTTGTTGAATCGCTTTACGGAGCGTGGACGCGAATTGAAAAGGAGCAGAATGGAAAAATTCACACTGTTTCAACCGAAAGTGCCGCGGCATAACGCGACACATTGATCTTTAGGCGGACGAATTAGGATATGATTATATGTAGTCGATCTGAATCATGTCCGTTTTCCGGGTGAGATGCGTAAAACCATCTCACCCTCTTTCTAAAGTATTTTATGATTAGAATGCTTTAGAGAGAGTACGACTCATCAGCTGTTCTTGCCGAACGAGTTACTGCCTGTGCTCTCAAATTTTGGTGGATGACAAAACTCATGTTCTTTTGAACGTAAGCCGATGTATCCGCCATTCGGGGTGAGAAGTAAGAGTGAATGTTTTCATTGAAACGTTTGGGTCTCTTTCTCACCCCCTTTCTTCATAGGATTTTACAATGAATCTTTTGAAGAGGGTATGAACGAAGGACTGCTCTTTATGAGCGAGACAGGAAATGTGCCCTCAAGCTTTGGTGGACGAGGTAAAACTTGTTCTTTATTGAACAATACTAAGAATGTCCGCCACCTGAGGTGAGAAGATAGCCCGAGTGTTTCGTTTGAAACGAGGCTGCCGTTTTCTCACCATCTTTTTTGAAATTTGACAAGTAACTAATACCTGTGCTATATAGAGCATAGTATTGTTCACTTTGTTTCTAGTTATTTAAACCCCCGCAGGCAAGCAACCTCCCCCGGACGTTTGCCATTCAATCCTTTCCCCGCAGTAGGAGATCCCGCAATGTTAGTCTTGAGCAGAAAAAGAAATGAGAAAATCGTCATTGGTGACGAGATCACTCTTATGGTGATTGAAATCAAGGGCGACGCAGTTCGCCTTGGAATTGAGGCTCCTCGCGATGTTGGTGTACATCGTCAAGAAGTTTATGATGCTATCCAGCGTGAGAACGCAGCGGATGAAACTAAAAATAGTGGTCAGGTAGCAAGAGCTGTGCAGAATGCAGCAAAGGCAACCCGACCATTTCACAAACGTCATTAGGATGCGAAGAAGTGTTTAGTCTCTCATAGCCAGTTCGATTAATTTCGACTGGCTTTTTTATTTTGCCTTTGCAAAATAACCCCGCGAAGCCCCGTAAAGCTGCGAAGCAGCCACGGGGCGACGTGGGGTCTTCTATCTATCCTCTTGTGTAACTAACCACGTTTGGACGAGATTTGTTTCTTTTCCTTTGTGTTGCAAATAAAAGATGCTTTTTGATTCATCTCCGAATACGAGATGCCCAGGTGCTTTGTTTGAGTCTATTACTTGTGCTATGGGGTGATCTCTTGTATCAATTTCTGAGAACATAAGCGCGCCATTTGTTTCATATAGTATGTGCAGGCTATCGGGAAACCACCTCGCATTTGTGATGGGTTGTGACAACCTTGTTACCAAATGCAATTCTTTTAAGGGTATGCTAAATAATCTTTCGTTATCAACATTAAATATAGATAATTCTGTTGGCGCGGTCTGCACTAAAAGAAGTTTATCATCTGGTGACCAGGACATATCTTGGGCAAACGCGGACACGGTTAATCGTTCTAACTTTGGCGTGTATATTACAAGTTCCCCGTCTCTGCCTAAAAGAGCTACGTGACCGTCTCCTGTTGCGGATATTTTCTTCACCGCTTTTGTTGCATCTGGAACTAGTATACGGTCATCTTTTGAACGTAGTTGCAAAACACCGAGACTGTTTTCAACAGTTTGGTAATACAGACTGCGACCGGCGATGGTGAAGATATTTATATTCTTAAGGAGTGTTTCGCTGCGCTGTGTTGCAATGGTGTATGACACAAGAGAACGGTTTTTATCGAGCGCATATATTGCGTTTACAGCACTTGGGCTCCAGTGAATTGTTGTAAGTCCCGTTAGACTCTTGCTAGGAACTTTTGTAAGCGAAGAAGTATTCACTTGGAATAATTGATATGTATTTTTTGAAAACGTAACCAGGATATGGGAACTATCCGGTGACCACGAGATGGCTATTGCGCGGCCTGCGAGCTTTTCTTCCGGGATTACCATTGCGCCAGTGTCATCATAAACCGCAAGCGTATTTTTATTTGTTGCATTTGCGATAAGAAGATTATTCGGCGAAGTTTCAAACTGTGTACTATTTCTCGTAATACTATCTGTATCAAATGTTGATGGCAGCAATTGTACGGAACGAATATCAGTTGCTTGTGTAGGCTTTACTTCTAATTGCTTTTCCCAAGGCGTGTATCCGTCTTTTGCTATTTGGACGTGTACTACGCTTGGATCGATGTTTGGTATAGAGCGGGGTAGCGAGCCATACGATATTGAGTTGATAGATACCTGTGCTCCATTTGGAGCGGCGTCTGCCAGAATAACCCCAACAGAGCGAGGGATAGGAGAGGAAGCCTGTGGACGATACCCAATTGCATACAATATGACAAGCGGAGCGATAATGACAAACGCTGTATATGACAAAAAGAGCATTATTTTGCGTATGTAGATGTTCATCTCGCAATTGTACCTCAATTGAAACTTCTCACCATACCCTGTATCCTTTGGCCTATGTATATCACTATTGAAGAGTCGGGAGCGTTATCTGGAGAAATACCCGTATATGGCTCTAAAAATGCTTCGTTGCCACTGCTTGCCGCAACACTTCTTACCAAAGAAACCGTTACTTTGCACAATATTCCCGCTATTCGCGATTTATTTAGTATGAAGGAGATTATGACGTCCCTGGGAGCAGATGTTGTACGGGACGAAAATTCTGTACGAGTAACTGCAAAAACGGTAGGAACCTCCGCAATTTCTGCTGACCTGGTTGGCGCACTGCGCGGGTCAATTTTATTGCTTGGGGCGCTTCTGGGAAGAAATAAGACAGTAACACTCCCTCTTCCCGGTGGGGATATTATAGGGGCCAGGCCTATTGATGCACACATTGATGCGTTTGAGCAACTCGGTGCACATGTTGTGTTGGGGAAAGATGAAGTGGCAATAGATGGAAAAAACATGAAAGCGGGGACGGTGGTGTTGAAAGAATTTTCCGTAACAGCTACGGAAAATATACTGCTTGCCGCATCCACTCTTCCGGGTACTACGACGATAGAAATTGCAGCTGCTGAGCCTCATGTTGTTGCGCTGTGTGACTTGCTCCGTGCAATGGGTGCGAAGATAACAGGAGACGGCACTCATACGATTATTATAGAAGGAAAAGAAACGCTCTCTGGGGCTGAGGTGACCAATATTCCCGATATGCTGGAAGCTGGGTTTTTTATTCTGTTAGCTGCCGCAACGCATTCCCATATTTCCATAAAAAATGTTCCCGTAGACCAGCTGTTACTCTTTTTCAAGAAGTGTGAAGAAATAGGAATACGGTATGAAATTTCCGGAACTACTGTGGAAGTATTCCCTAGCGACCTTATGCCTTTTAAAGTGCAAGTGTTGCCATACCCGGGGATACCAACCGATTTACAGGCACCGTTTGCAATTATTGCAACGCAAGCAAATGGTAGCAGTTTAATTCATGACTCATTGTATGAAGGACGTTTTAAGCATATTTTTGAATTGGAAAAGATGGGAGCAAAAGCTGTGGTGTGCGACCCGCATAGAGTACTTATTACCGGCCCAACACAGTTAACGGGCCGGAGAATTCCTAGCCTTGATCTTAGATCGGGCGCAACGCTTATTATTGCTGGCTTAATTGCAAAAGGTACAACAATTATTGACCAAGCGGAACTCATTGGGCGTGGATACGCGGATATTGTGCCCCGCTTAAAAGCACTGGGAGCAAATATTGAACAACACGATTAATGGCTCTCACGCGAAAAATTGCAATTGATTTAGGTACGACCAATACCCTTATGTACGTACCGGGAAAAGGTATTGTGCTTAACGAGCCGTCTATTGTTGCTGTTTCGCAACAAGACAATGCGGTACTTGCAGTAGGGAGTGAGGCGTATGAGATGATTGGTCGAACGCCGGAAGGCATTGTGGTGCATCGTCCATTAAAAGACGGCGTGATTGCGGATTACCGTGTTACAGAGGCAATGCTGCGGTATTTATTAAAGAAAACAGGGGCATCTGTCCGTTTTTTACGACCAGAAGTGTTGGTATCTGTTCCCGCAGGCATTACGAGCACAGAACGCAGAGCGGTGGTTGACGCAACCATGTCTGCCGGTGCAAAAGAAGCATATTTAATTAAAGAGCCAGTGGCCGCAGCTATTGGTGCAAGTATCCCTATTGGAGAAAGTTCCGGACATATGATTGTGGATATTGGTGGAGGCACTACGGAAGTTGCCGTTATTTCCCTTGGTGGAATTGTAGTTGCTCATTCTGCGCGGGTAGGAGGGAATGTGTTCGACCATGCAATTGCAGAACATATTAAAAAAAGATACGGAATAGTTATTGGAGAGAAGACGGCAGAATATTTGAAAAAAGAAGTAGGATCTGCTGTAAATGATGACCACATTGAGCCGCTGAGTATTCGTGGAAGAGACTTGGCAAGTGGCCTGCCCAGAGAACTGATTGTATCCTCGTTTGAGGTTACTGAGGCACTGAGAGACCCGCTTCTTGAGGTATTGCAGGCTATTCGCCACGTACTGCAAGATACGCCGCCAGAGCTTGCTGCGGATATTATAGATAAAGGAATTGTAGTGAGCGGTGGGGGAGCAATGCTCAAAAATATTGACCAGCTTATTTCGCGGACGATGCAAGTGCCGTGCTATATAGCTGATGATCCGCTGGTGTGCGTAGTAAAAGGCGCAGGTGCAGCACTAGAAAACTTAGACGCGTACAAGCGAAGTATTCTTTTGACGAAATAGTAGCATTGCCCACACACCAAACCCAAACCCCAAATGGGGGAAGGGGCACGAAGAAAAACCGAACAAAAAAAAAAAAAAAA
>CAYIHP010000058.1:0-5492 GCA_964363175.1 uncultured Candidatus Saccharibacteria bacterium | reverse complement strand
CATATTTATAGGGGTTCTACGGTTACGGCATAAACAGCACGTGTTAGCTCATATGCGTATGACACGGGTTGCCAAAATCGCTCTGATGACATAGGGTCAACAAGCATACTTGCGCCTGCAAGTAGAACTGTTCCCGTAAACGGACTATTGTTTTTTGAGGATACTGTTTGGGTAAATGGTACAATAGAAGATCGTGTTACGGTTGCTGCGGGACGTGAGCCATATAGTTCTGATCCGAATACAAATGTAGATATTATTATTAATGGAGCCATAACCTATAATAATGTTCTCGACGGAAGTCGTGCATTTGCTGCCATCGCACAAGGCAACATACTTATTCCCTACTTGGCATTAGATGTCTTAAGGCTGGACGGAGCGTACGTGGCACAATATGGCCGTTTTGGGAGAAGGTATTACACTTCAGGATCTAGTAATTTACGAACTAGCATTACGCGATTTGGAATGGTTGCAAGCAATCTTGTTCCGGTTACGTCGTGGTCTGATGGGTTTTCTGTTGTGAGTGGATATATAAATAGTTTTTCTACGTATGATCCGAATTTATTGTACGCACCACCACCCTTTTTCCCGACGAGCGGCCAATACCAGATACTCTCGTGGAGAAAAACAATGTAGTATTACAGTATCTATGATCGGCATCGATATTTCAGATCAATCAATTAAAGTAGTGCGACTTTCGAATAATCGAAAGAACCTCCTTTCTCACCACATGAAACTTTTACCAAAAGGCGTTATGGAAAATGGTGTTGTGATTGATAGAAAAAAAATGGAAGACGAAATTAGGTCAACACTTGCACTTGGCAATATTTCCCTAAAAGTGAAAGATAGTGTTGTGGCATCTATTCCCGAAACACAGTCGTTTTTGCGGGTCATTCAAATACCCAAGATGGATGAATTTGAAATACACGAAGCAGTTCGATGGGAAATTGCGCAGCATATTCCATTTGGCTTAGAAAATGTGTATATAGATTGGCAACCATCCGCGCCCAACGGAGCAACTGCAAAGGTATCTCATATGGAAGTTGAAGTGGGTGCTGCTCAAAAAAAGGTTGTGGACCCGCTGTACGAAATTATCAATACCATAGGGCTGGATGTAGCTGCGTGTGAGTTGGAGTGCCAGGCAATTGTTCGTTCGCTTATTTCGCATGATTGGAAAACAAAACAAGGAGTTCTTATTATAGATATTGGAAATACGGGTACAAACGTTATTGTGTATGATTTTGGTGCAATGCGATTTACGGCTATTTTAACGCAAGGGTTGGTGGAATTACTGAAAGATACAACTCCGGAAGATGGCAAAGAAGTAATGAATAATTTAAATGAATTTCCGAAATGGTTTTCTGATAGAATAGAGGCGAGTATTGCCGTAGCAGCAGATGCTCTGGTGCGAGATATTTTTGGTATTGTGCAGTTTTATAACGGAGTGGACGCAAAGAGAGAAATAAAAGAAATTATTTTAACAGGAGGCGGTTCTAGTTTATTAGGACTTGATGCGGTATTTCTAAAGTATTTTGCAAAGGCGCATATTCAGCGAGGGAATCCTTGGGTGAATATTTTATCGAATAAAGATATTGCAAAACCACCACTTGATTTGCAAGAGTCTGTGCGATTTTCGACCGCTATCGGTCTTGCCCTTCGTCCTGCTATTCCACTATGAAATACGAAATTAATCTATTACCGCCCAGGGCGCTCTTGGCACGCATGGAAAAAATAAAAAAGCGCAGAGTAGAGATTATGTTTTTTGCTTTTTTTGTATCTTGTTTTATTGTGTTCATAAGTTATGGGGCAATCTGGTGGAGTTTGCTCCTGTTGCAGGGGACTGTGCCTGATGAAATATTGTTACGAAGTAAAGATAGGGTTACAATTCGAGATGAAAGTGTAAGCTTAAATAAAGAGATTGCGCTACTCGATACTCGAGTTGCTTCATACACATTGTGGACATCTCATATTCCTGATGTAGTTCTTGCTGCCCCAAATGGAATATTAATTTCTCGTCTTGAATTAGTAGAAGAAACGGAATCATTAGTTGTAACTGGTACTGCAGCCAGAGGATCTGAGGTTGTTGCATACCAGGCGGCTCTAGAGAATCTTCCTTGGGTAGATACCGTTGTTGCGCCTCTACAGAACTTTGCACGTGCACCAGAGGCAAAGGTGACGTTTAAGATTACTCACAAAAAACAATAAACTTCATGAAGTACCTGAAACAAATTGTTTGGATATCGCTGTACGTTCTATGTGTCGTTTTATTGCTGAGTGGAATTATATTTTTTCATAGCAGGGTTGTTGTGTTGTGGAAGGATGTGACGTTTCGACAAATGGTATTGCAAAATATACCAGCTGAGACAAATCAAATTGTGGCGCTGCGAAAAGAGCTCAGCAGTGGTCGGGCAATAATGAAAAAGATTTCACCAACAGTGCCCACGGAAGAAGGACTTGTGGGCGTAGTTGCTGCAATCTCTAAGGCTGCAATTGATTCCGGTATTGCCGCTCAAGTTCCGGTGGTCACTTCTAGTATCGTGAAGGATAAAAAAACAGAAGATGAAACATCGCAGGATTTATTTTCTGATGTTCGTATTCAAATAGTTGCATCTGGCGACCCTGCAGCGCTTGCTGATTTCTTATATCGCGTTGAGCATCTTCCGTATATCCTTCGGTTTGCGTTTTGGAAAATAGATACCATTCAGCAATCATCTGTTATACCGTTTACGGGAATTACGAGAGAAAAACCGCCGAATTCCGAAGTAGTTTTGAAAAGTTCCCTCAATGCGGAAGTTTCTATTGTTACTAGGAAGAAAATTATTGTATCAGAACCATAACCTATGAAAAATCTCAATAAAGTAAAGCAAATTCTTGTAGAGATTATATATTTTCATCATCGACTAGTAGCCATTGCTATCCTTGCTACAAGTGGGTGTATTGCGCTTTTTGTGGTGTACCACTTTTTATTAACACATGCTCCTCTTGAGAAAGAGCAAGAACAAGTGGTAGATGTTCCTATAAATAAAAAAGCTCTTGATAGGGTTTTCGCGTGGAATAAGAAAACGCGGGAAGAGGCTGTATATTCTATTTCGATATCAAATGATATATTTGCAATTCCTACTCCTGTCCCAAAGTTATGAAGCGAGTGCTTTTTTTTGGCACATTTGACCCGTTACATCTGGGGCATAGAAAAGCAATCGAGTATGCGAAGCAGTTAGGGGATCATCTCACTGTTATAGTTGCGCGGGACAGCACTATTGTTTCAGTGAAGAAGCGTGCGCCGTTTATGGATGAACATGGGCGCCTTGCTGCTGCCTCCGCAGATACGAATGTTGATGAGGCGCTTCTTGGAGATAGTGATCTTTCGTCATATGCGTTGCTCGAGAGTATTTCATTTGATATTCTCGCTCTGGGGTATGATCAAATGCCTTCTGACGAAAAAGTCGAGGAATTACTGCAAAAGCGCGGCATTGCCTATACAAGTATTGTTCGTTTGCAGTCGTTTGCGCCACAATCTTTTAAGTCATCACTCTTTCGACCTTCGTGATACAATAGGGGAATATGAGCGATCCACTAATTCTTCCTGTCGGGGTTTCCATTGGGATTGTTGCCTTTTTATTGAGCTTGCTTCCGGCTGGGTTTTTCTTGTGGATATGGTATTTGCGCAATAGGGACCGAAGCCTTCCAGCAAAGACCATTGCCCAGGCGTTCGCGCTTGGCATGGCGCTCGTCTACCCGGCATTTTTGCTTGAACAAAAATCTCATGAGCTTTGGAAACTTATTTCCCCAGCAACAGAGAGATACTACGGCGGAAATATACTTCCTATTATTCATGTGCAAGATTTTCTCTTGCCTGCGTTTGCGACGTTTCTTATTGTTGCGCTTATTGAAGAAGGGCTTCGGTACGCAAGTATGCGGTATTGGATCCGAAGAAGTAAAAAAATAGATCAAGTGTTTGATGGGCTATTAATTGGCGTTGCAGTGGGGCTTGGTTTTGCGACGCTGGAAAACACTCTCTACTTTAACAGCCTGATAGGGGACCAGCAATTTGATACTCTTGTGTTTGTGTTCTTTCTACGGTTTATTATTTCAACGCTCGCGCATATTAGTTTTGCGGGCATTATGGGTACGCTTATTGCGCGCGGGCTTTTTCATATGTTTCAACCAAAGGCGTACCTGATACCCGCATTTGCCATTCCATGGTTTTTGCATGGATTATTTGACCTGATGTTGGGTACGGGGCATGGGGTATATGCTGTTATACTCTTATTTCCTGCTCTCTTTACGTTAGTGCTGTGGACGACAAATCGCGAATTTTATATTATTCATCGAAATAACGGGAAATTTCTCGCCACGTCCCATATGCCAGAAGATTCTTCTATGAAAGTATTGGAAACCGTGACGCAAACAGAGAACTCTCCTTGGAATAAGTATGCACCGTGGTTGAATTCAAATAAATCATATCGCACTATTTTAAATGCTATAAAATCAAAATGACCACAAAAATACAATATATATTACTTAGCATATGCGCTCTTATTCTTGTGGGTATAGGGTTTATTCTTGACAGAGTTGGAGGGTTTGGGATTCGTACGGACGATGTATCTTCTTCCGCAACGCTTTCGGTGTCTGAACCTGCGCTTCTTGGAGTTCCTCAGTATGTGCATTGGCAGGGTAGTGATACTGCAAACATTGGAGTACTGCTTCGCATAGTGTCGAAACAAGAAACTCGTGTACTTGGAGAGGGTGAACTACTCGCGGGGGGAATGGTTGTTACTATTCCGTGTTCGTTTTCAGATCCTCCGTTTCGCCTTGAGCTTAAAAATACCGTAACAGGCGCATTACTTGGAGTAAGCGAAATAGATACGTTCCCACCCGGCCCGGACTGCGTACGCTAGAGCGAATTTCTCCCCCTTGGACAAGGGGGAGCACCCGCCAAGAGGCGGGGTGGGGGTTTACACTGAGCGAAATCGAAGTGTGCGTCGAGCTGCGCAATTGCGACCCCCTCTCGCTCCCCCTCATACGAGGGGGAGAAATCGACTACAAACTTCTAAAATATTCGATTGTCTTTTTGAGGCCTTCCTCAACTGTAACTGTTGGTTGCCATCCAAGTTTTTCTTTTGCAAGTGAAATATCTGGTTGGCGTTGTTTTGGGTCGTCTTGGGGAAGCGCTTTATATTCTATTTGTGAAGAGCTATTCGTGAGTTTCAAGATAAGTTCGGCAAGCTCTTTCATGGAAAACTCTACCGGGTTTCCAATATTTACCGGGCCTATAAAAGTATCTTGATTCATCATACTTATCATTCCTGTAACCAAGTCATCAACATAGCAAAATGATCTGGTTTGGGTTCCGTCTCCGTATATTGTGATTGGTTTTCCTTCCAAGGCTTCCATAATAAAATTACTTACTACTCGACCGTCTTGCGGATGCATATGGGGACCGTACGTATTAAAAATACGAATAATTCGAATATTAAGATTGTGGGATCGGTGAT
>CAYIHP010000057.1:0-5607 GCA_964363175.1 uncultured Candidatus Saccharibacteria bacterium | reverse complement strand
TAGCCGCACACCTGGTAGTACGGTGGCTCCTCAAATACCTCGAAACCCATACGTTAAGTGCTTTTGGCTGGTACCGAGTTGTAGTAGGATTCTTGCTCCTCCTCTTGTAAATACGAACAAAAAAATACATAGTAACAGAACTCCTATGTATAGAGCTTTAAGAAACATGTTGTATGTAACGCAAATTGCTGTCTTTATTTTGCTTGTTGCCCTTTTCGCAGTATCTATTCGAGTCTACCGTTCATACGACGTATCCAATAAAGATTCTATTATGAATAGGGGCGACACTGGCCTTATGCTCTATGATCGCAGCGGAACATTGTTTTTCGCATTCAATAGAGCCCGTCCGCGCATTTTTATCCCCTTATCAGAAACTCCCCTCCTTACCCAAAAAGCAATTGTTGCCGCAGAAGACAAAAACTTTTTCTCCCACTATGGTTTTTCACCAAGCGGTATTATTCGTTCGTTGTATCTCAACATACAAGGGAAAAGCGTGTTATATGGAGGTTCAACCATTACTCAACAATTGGTAAAAAATTCTCTCCTTACCCCAAGCAAAAGTATTTCACGGAAATTCCAAGAAATCATTATTGCTGTAAAAATAGAGCGACATTTTTCAAAAAAAGAAATTTTAGAAATGTATGTAAACTCCGCATACTTTGGTGAGGGAGTGTTTGGAATTGAAGCGGCTGCACAAACATATTTTAACAAAGGCGCAAAAGAACTTACCCTGAGCGAATCAACGATACTCGCCGGGCTACTTCCTGCACCAGCAGCATTTTCTCCCCTTACATCAGATGAACAAACGGTAAAGGATAGGCAAGTGGCAGTATTAAATCAAATGCAAAAACTGAACTATATTACGACAGAAGAAAAAAGAACCGCAACACAAGAACCCATAACGCTGCAAAAACGAGAAGACACGATAAATAAAACTGCTCCTCATTTTGCGCTGATGGCAAAAGACGAGTTAGATCGTCTCTATGGAGAAGAAGCGGTAATACGCGCAGGAATGAAAATTACAACAACACTTGATCTTTCCTGGCAAACATACGCAGAACAAGCAGTAAAAAATCATGTGGGATCTTTTAGGACAAGCGATGTTGGCAATGGCGCAGCAGTTGTTCTCGAACCCCAAACAGGAGAAATACGTGCTCTCGTGGGCAGTATTGGTTGGTTTCAAGAAGGGTACGGAAAAGCAAACATGGCCATCTCTCCCAGGCAAACAGGGTCTGCGTTTAAGCCCATCGTATACGCAGCGGGTATAGAAGAAAAAGTACTCACCGCAGCAACCGTTCTTCACGATACCCCAACAACATTTCCAGGTAATTACAAACCACAAAACTACGATAGCAAGTGGCGCGGACCAGTGCTCGTACGCAGAGCACTCGCAAACTCACTCAACATTCCGGCAGTAGAAGCAATTATAAAGGCAGGGATTCCAGACGTTGTAGCACTCGCAAAAAAGCTTGGAATTTCCACCATGAGCGAACACGCAATATATAACTTATCAACTGCGCTCGGAGCTGAAAATATACCGCTCCTTGAATTAACATCTGCGTACGGCACATTTGCAAATGAAGGCGCATATATTCCACCAACCATTGTCACACGCGCACAAGACAAATACGGAAGAGAAATCCCACTGAAGAAAAAGGCTCCAGCGCAAGCACTGAGCCCACAAACATCGTTTATTATTTCATCTATTTTGTCTGACAATAAAGCACGTGCGGAAATTTTTGGAAACCTCCTCACTATTTCCCGCAGTGCAGCCGTAAAAACAGGAACTACCCAAGACTACCGCGATGGGTGGACCGTAGGGTACACCCCCAATTTGGCAGTTGGAGTATGGATTGGGAATAACGACAACACACCCATGTATCGCACCCCTGCTTCTGTAGGAGCAGCGCCTCTTTGGAAATTACTGATGGAGCGATATATTTCAGAACTTCCACAACAAGAATTTACCCCACCTGCCGGCATTGCGATACGTACCGTATGCCACAGCAGAACACCCGAGTATTTTATTCCTGGTACAGAACCAACAAGAAATTGCGTACCCGTATCTAGCCTAACGTCTCCGATCCCACTTCCCACTCCGCAGGACATAGTTCACCCGTCTGCAACGCCTGCAGAGATCGAAGCGTTTCCGCTACTGAACGCCCCACTGAATTATCAGACACCATCATCCACCGAAGAACTCCTTGCGGGTCAAGAATAAACGTCCCGCGTTGTGCAGCGCCGTCTGCACCCCGCACTTCATAATTTCTGGCAATTTCTTGCGTAGTGTCTGCGAGCACAGCGTACTTCACTTCCGGTAAATCCTTTTCAAACCAATTCTTGTGTGAATGCTTGCTATCTGTTGAACATGCAAGAATAACTGCGTTTGCTTTCGTAAATTCCTCTTCTAGTTTTGCAAATGCGCGAATTTCCGTCGGGCATACAAAGGTGAAATCTCTCGGATAGAAGAAAAGTACTACGTACTTTCCTACATAATCAGTAAGAGAAATAGTGGTAAATTCTCCTGCTTTATATGCAGTAACTCCCGTAAACTCTGGCGTTTTTTGTCCAACGTGTATCATCTTGCCATTGTACTGGTAAGCAAATGCCAATTCAAGGTACTCTCTTATTATGCGCCGAAAAAATACACTGCACGCTTTCCTGCTCGCACTTGGCATAACTCTCCTCTGGACGTTTTTCAACAGATACGAATATATCGGCAACAACATCTTTTTATTCAACACTATTAACGTATTTCCTCTCGTGTTGTGGACGCTCGGGCTTACTATTTTATACATCGTTCATGCGCATACAAAAACGCGGTATCCATTGTTATTTATTACTGTCTTTTACTTGGTATGCCTCAGCGCACTCGAAGCGTTTGGATATCACGTACTCAATATTCGCTTAAATACTTCCTACCCAAGCCTCTTTAACATGGGAATAATCCACGCCCCCGTTCACATGAAAGTGTTCTACATTGTCGCCGGCCCAGTATACATAGTACTCACAAAATTTCTTTTCAAGAAAAAACCTACACCTTAAATAGTAACAAGGCTTTTTTCCGCTCGTTGTAATAACACGGCGTTCGTTGCCACAATAATTGACGAGATACTCATCAGAAGTGCAGCTATTTCCGGCCGCAGAGAAATTCCAAACGATGGGTACAAAACTCCTGCAGCCACTGGAATTGCCAGCAGGTTATAAATCGAAGCCCAGAATAAATTTTGTTTCATTTTTAAAACTGTTGCTTTACTTAGCCGGATAGCACGCAAAATATCCAATGGGTCAGATTTCATGAGTACTACATTTGCAGTCTCAATAGCCACGTCCGTACCTGCGCCAATTGCAATACCGATATCAGCTTGAGCCAACGCTGGAGCATCATTTACTCCATCACCAACCATTGCAACAAACTTACCTTCATCTTGGAGCTTTTTCACATACTTGGCCTTATCGCCCGGCAGAACTTGAGAGAATATCCTTTCAATATTTAGTTGTTTACCCACAGATTCAGCAACCTTCGTATGATCTCCCGTAATCATGGCAACTTCTATGCCTAGTTCTTTTAAGGCCGCAATTGCCCTATGGGCAGTTGGTTTAATAGTATCGGCAACCGCAATTATGCCAGCTATCTTTCCATCAAGAGCAATCAAGCTTAACGTTTTCCCTTCACCAGCCAATCGATCAATTGCGGTACGTGCTTGGTCAACCGGTATGGCGTTGTCTCGCAGTAACTTTTCGGTACCAGCAAAAACATTTTTTCCTCCAGCAGTTGCCCTCACTCCGTGTCCAGCTATAGATTCAAATTTCTCTACAGACGGAATCTGGGTAATTTGACGACGCTGCACTTCCTCTATAATTGCTTTCGCTATTGGATGGTTGGACTTTGCTTCCACGCTGGCTTCATATCGCAGTACATCGTCTTGTGTAAACCCTTCAAATGCAACTATGTCGGTTACTTTTGGCTTACCTTCGGTTAATGTTCCCGTCTTATCAAGGACAATGGCCTGAATTTTAGACACTTGCTCAAGAGTAGGTGCATCTTTAATGAGAATGTTGTGCTTCGCTCCCAGACTAGTACCAACTGCTACTGCCGTTGGAGTAGCTAAACCTAAAGCATCCGGACAGGCTATTACCACGGTTGAGATAGCAAATGTTAGAGCAAACAAAAGAGATTCGCCCAGAATAAAATACCAGATAACAAATGTGAGCAATCCGCCTCCAACGGCGACAAATACAAGATACTTCGCGAAACGGTCTGCCAACTTTTGCCCAGGGGCTTTAGAATTTTGCGCAGTTTCAACCATTTGTATAATGTGAGCGAGCGCAGTATCTGCGCCTACTTTTGTTGCTTGAAAAGTAATTGATCCGGATTGATTAATAGATGCCCCAATCACTGCATCACCTGGTTTTTTCGTAACAGGAATAGATTCGCCGGTAACAAGCGATTCATCGATAGCCGTTTCGCCCTCAAGCACAACTCCGTCAACAGGTACTTTATCGCCTGGTTTTAAAACTACTATGTCACCAATTCTAACTTCTGCGGTTGAAACAATGATTTCTTTGCCGCCTCGCATAACACGAGCTTGCGGTGGCACTAAATTCATAAGAGCTTGCAAGGCATCAGTTGTCCCTCGCCGTGATTTCATTTCCATCCAATGACCAAATAACACGAATGTAATGAGCATGGCCGCTGCTTCGTAATATGAATCTGCACTGCCCAT
This sequence comes from uncultured Candidatus Saccharibacteria bacterium, assembly GCA_964363175.1. Lineage (GTDB taxonomy): Bacteria > Patescibacteriota > Andersenbacteria > UBA10190 > UBA10190 > HO2-45-11b. The sequence continues at coordinate 880 of CAYIHP010000057.1, read as the reverse complement.
GAGCGTAAGTGCGATACTAAATCCATAGGCCGCAGTAATCCCAACGGCAATCAACACTGCCATGTTAACAATTTTCTGCTGCAATGCTCTGTATGTTGAGTAAAGAAAAATCCAGCCGCTATAAAAGAAAACGGGGGTAGTCAGGATAAAAAGAAGCCAGCCAATTGGAATTGGTGTTGGAAATCGTAATCCAAACATATCCCGGCCCATAGGGGAGTACGCAACAATGAGGAGGGTTATAATAAAGGCAAACCAAAATTTATTGCGAATGTCTCGTTCCATGAGCGCTGCCATTTCTCGTCCTGCTAACCCTGAATGATCCATGCCCATTTCCATCGTCATGCTCATTTTGAATTTCTCCCAAAAGGGCATCGTAGCAAGCGAACCTTGTTCTTTTGGAACAAGGTTCATGTTGCATGTTGGGCACGTGCCAGGTGTGTCTGAAGCTACATCTGGGTGCATTGGGCAAGTGTATGTTGTTGAAGCCATAAACGGTTTACATTATTTTTGATTAATATATTTCCAGAGTGCAACTGCGCCAAGCGTAAGATCAACAATAATAAGCAGCATTACTAGCCACCCAAAAGTCATCATGCCGCTTCCGTATGCTCCACTCATCATGCCGTAATCGTAATTCATCATAAATATCACCACCTTTCATAATCCAAGTATACGTTATGGATTCACCTTAAAGTTAAACATCATTCCATCTTCCAAGTGTTCCGCAATATGGCAATGCGCCATCCACATGCCAGGATTCGACATATCAATCAGCAACTCAACAGTTTCTCCACTGCCAACCAGTGTTGTATCTTTCCAAACAAGATTATTATTAGTAATTCCGTTTTTACTTACCACCAAGAAACGCTGACCATGAAAG
>CAYIHP010000056.1:0-5670 GCA_964363175.1 uncultured Candidatus Saccharibacteria bacterium | reverse complement strand
TACCAAGATCACCAAAGCCAGGGGCTGCTCCGCCTGGATTTGTTTTGCCGGGGTCGGGAGCTGCGCCTTCCTGTTTAGGATTATCACACTTTTCATCAAAGGTAATGCCGGTGAGTTGATCTTTTTGATTTGCCCTGTACTTTCCTACCGGGACATCGGTGCCGTTAATTTTGTATGAACCTCGAGCGTCAGCGTTGCCTTTCATGGATTTGATAAATTCTTCTGCCTGCGTTTGGCTTGGACGAATAACTTTTTTAGCACCCTTTTCTACGACTTGTTGTTCAGCTTTTTGTAGTTGAATTTCCATTGTCTCGCTTCCTAGTTTGCGCAAGTTAAAGTTTACATCTGCCTCATCTGCAATATGCCCGGCTATAACTGGGTGAACAGCGGACGTGTCTTGTATTGGTCCGCGGATGGGAAATAAGCCAGGGGCATCAGTTAATGGTCCAAATTCAGTGGATTGTCCGGGACGAGGAACGATACAGATGACTTCGGATTGTTGCTGGACAACTTGATCCGCGAGCCCCTGCAATGCATTGGCCATATCCGGGCCACCTCCTAATATCGGATTACCTACAGGATTACCTTGCGCATCAAATAAGTGCAACTGAGGAACATTGCCCCCAGGAAAAACTTCTCCAGCAGGCATTGCATCTATATCAAAATCCCTCAAAGAACCGTTCGACAAACCCTTACTAAAGTTTGGGTTAGCCTTAACCCCCCTACAAGGCCCGCACCAACTCGCGCCGTAATATTTTCCACTCACTGCTGGCCCTGCTGCAAAAGTACTTGGCGGATATGCTCCAAACAACGCAACAAACGCTACCAACGTTATTGCAATAAAACTCTTGTATCTCTTTCCGTTCATACCACTATTGCACCGTTACCGTTGTACATGCAGCAGTTACACTATCTACACAAAGCGTATACGTATTTTTTGTAGAGAATCGGAATATATGAGATGCAGACGCGCCAACTGATTGATCTTGCGTAGTAGTTTCTCCTTGTTTTTTAATCTTTACCGTATGCGCAGCAGTATCGGAATTAATCGCAAGCACGCAACTGTTTTGTGCAATAGAAGATGTTGCTGGGTATGGTTTTGTTATATTTGGAGTTACTGTTGTGTCTTTTACGATAAATACAGATGATGTACACGCTGCCTGCCCAGAGCCTGGTACAGGAGTTGGAGTTGGGTAATACGGATTACCTCCGCCACCATTTCCATACCCTTGGCCCTGCCCAACATACTGTTCATCAACTGCTCCTTGCTGAGGAGTTGATCCGCCTGCAAGCCCGCCCATCATACTAGTAATCATTCCGGCAATTAAGAGACCCATATTTCCGGTGAGCGCACCAACTAACGAAAGTACTTGTCCAACTTGTCCTGCTGGGCCACCACCTCCGCCAGCTCCTCCTGCACCACCAAGCATTTGGCCAATTAAAAGACCGGCACCAATACCCCCTAACCCACCTGCCGCACTTGCGCTCTGACTACCTCCACTACACGAACCACCAGAACATGCAGCAAACACCAAGCTCGGCGTTGCAAGAAAAAAGAATAAAATAAATGCTGCGCTAAATACTTTGAAGGAACTTTTTTGCATATAGTTAGTATAGGCTAAATTATGTTTTAATTATACACCAAATTTTTTATCTGTTCGCAATTCCCTCTACACCTACGCGGAGCGAAGAGAGCTGTGTTACATAAGGTGGAAGAATGTTTTGAATATCAAGCACTGCTTGCACGGCTTTTTGTTGATTTGCACCAGTTGCGTTTTGTTCAACAATTTGTAATTTTGTTGCAGTAAATTCAATCAACGATACGTATAGTTGATGATACTCACTCGCAGGCTTCGGAGTTGCAACTCCCCGGAGCGATGCTGCAAATTGCGCAATTCTTGAGCGTACCTGAGCAAGTTGCGCCACATTTCCGTTTGCAGCACTCTGAATTGCAGTTGCAATAGCTTGGCCATCAGAAAATTCTACCGGGCGCAGAGCATCTATCTGTGCAAGATATGCTTTTACATCCGCAGGAGCAGTTTTAGAATTTATTTGCAGCTGTGATAGGGGAATAATGGAAAGCTGTGCAGTATTTGGAATTGGAGTTTGCCCAACTTGTCCCGGAGTAGTTGGTTGTGGCGTTGGAGAAAACGTAGGGTCTTTTGTTGGAACAGGAGTAGCTGTTGGCACGGGAGTTACGACGGCAATTCTGTCACTGCCACTTCCGTCACCTTTTTTTGTTGGATCAAATCCGTTCTTTACTTCTGCACCATCTTGAAATCCATCTGCGTCACTATCTGAGTTAAATGGATCGCTGCCCCACGTGCATTCATCGTTTTCAAGTAAACCATCGCTGTCGCTGTCTAAGCGCGCAGTTACAGAAACAGGATTATACCCGGCACGCACTTCTGCGCCATCTTGAAATCCATCACCGTCCGTATCTTTTGTATTAAAATCTGTTTTATATAGTACTTCTACGGAATCCGGCAGAGAGTCACCGTCCGTATCTTTTTGAGAAATCCATGTATCTGGGCACACGCCGCCAAATGGAACAGGAGCTGCAGAAGTGCTTGGCAGTGCACCAATACTTATAACGGGTGTTGGGGTTGGCTCAATATTTGGAACGTCAGTTTGAGAAATAAAAAAATACCAATACAAAACCCCTGCAATACCCAGTAGAGCACCTGCCCCAACCCCCCAAAAAAGAACTCGCCCGTTCATAGTGCGCCGTTAGGGCAACGTTCCCCCAAGCAAAGCTCCGGAAATATTACTAGAGGCGTCTAAAATTACAGATTCGGAAAGCAGCGGCGACGGAGCGGGTGCAGAAACGGGGGTCGTATCAACTTGGGATTTTGTTAAGAGTGGCCTTAAATCATTTCCGGATATAAGCGTAAACCCCGCAACACCTCCAATAACAACAATCAAAAGAATAATTCCAGTCCAAATTTCAAATGCGAGTTTTGTATTCAGTAGCATAGCGTTGCTACTATCTTACCACACCTTTTGACTGCTCAATGATTGCCTTGTAAACATACGCACTTTTGCGAATGGTTCGCTTCTGCGTTGCATAATCTATTTCGATAAGTCCAAACCTGGGAACAAAGCCTTCTGCCCATTCAAAATTATCAATAAGCGACCAATGTAAATACCCACGTACATCGCATCCTTGCTTTTGCGCCGCTTCAATTGCGCGAATATGTGAGCGAATAAAATCTGCGCGCTTATTATCAGCAGCATCTGCCAAACCGTTTTCCGTAATATATATTGGTTTTTTGTACCGCTTCATATGGAGCAATGCTTGCGTGAGTCCTTTTGCATATATGGGCCAACCGAGATCAGTTGTTGGTGTATCAAGTGCAACTTCAGAAATAGAAAAGGGGAACAGGGTAACACGAAGCTTGCGTGTGAAATAATAATTCACCCCGACAAAATCTTGCATGTTCCAGAGAAGCGAAAAAAACATGTGGTTAAAAAAACAGTCGTATAGTGCAACTGCAATGCGATCAGTCAACTTTGTTTTTGATTCCGGCATGTATGCAACTACATGTTTTGCAAAGCCAATTGGAGTTCTGGGCCGTAATTTATGTAATACCCGATACGCCATTCTATGCCCCTTTGCTAAATTGCGAATTACACGAAGCATCAAAAATATATTCTTTTTGTTGGGGGGCCACACGCCTTTCATGTACGACTGCGTAGCATACACCATTGGCTCGTTAATAGTCACCCAAAAATCAACGTGCTCGCCAAGCTCCTGCGCAACTTTTTTTGCATATCGCGCAAAAAGCTCTGGAGTTTCATTTGACTCCCAACCACCTTTTCTTGAAAGCCAAGCGGGACTCGTAAAATGATGCAGCGTTACAAATGTTTTCATTCCATTTGCTTGTAACTCCTGCAATATTTCTCGGTAGTGAGCAATTGCGGCGGAGTTAAACCTACCCTCCTGTGTTTCAATTCTACTCCACTCAAGTGATAGTCGGTGAGCACTATGGCCAAGCTTTATTGCAAGAACTATATCTTCGCGGTACCTATTCCAACTATCTGCCGCAGCGCCAGATTGAAAAGACTTCGGTCGCTTTTTTTCCCATTTCCACCAGTCATTGTTACTATTTCCTCCTTCTATTTGATGTGCGCTCGTTGAAGCTCCAAAGAGAAAATGGCCTTGCTGCATGGCAGCACTATACCACGCCGAGCTTGGATCTACGATGGCGCAACCGTTCTAATGCAACATTTTGTAATTGTCGAACGCGCTCTCTGCTAATGTTGTCGTGCTCCCCTATTTCTTCCAGCGTTTTTGGATACCCCCCAAGTAATCCAAACCGGGCATTAATGATACTTCTCTCGCGAGAGGGCAGAGTTCTTACCGCTTCACGAACTTCTTTTTCGAGAAGAGAACTTTGCGCTACTTCACTTGGTGATGGAGATTCCGTGTCTTGCAACAAATCTTGCAGTTTTGTTTCTTCGTCATTTTGCGCTCCACTTACAATACGTTCCAGCGATACGATGTCGGTCGCAAACACTTCGAGGTTTGAAACTTCCTCTTTTGGAACATCCATTTCAACAGCAGTTTCATCTAACGTAGGAGGTCTCCCCAACAGTTGCGAAAGTTTCGCCTTTGTTCGTTGCATGAGCAGAACTTTATCAAATACGTTTTCCGGAAGACGAACCAGTCTGCGAGCTTTTAACGCACGCAGCACCGCTTGGCGAATCCAGTACACGCCATAGGTAGAAAAGCGAGTTTTAAATTCTCCGCGAAACCTATCTACCGCGCGCATCAACCCAATATTTCCTTCTTGGATTAAGTCCATGAGAAGATCTGGGTCATTTCCTGTTACATACTTTTTTGCAATACTTACCACAAGCCGAAGATTTGCATGGAGCATATGGGAACGCGCCATTGCATCACCTTTTTGTATGCGAAGTGCTAATTCCTGCTCTTCCTGCGCAGTTAGAAGTGGAGTTTTTCCAATTTCCTGTAAATACCGAGAGAGCGATGTAATAGTGTCGGTATGGGTTCGAGTTTTTAATTGAGATGTCATAAGATCAAGAGGTGAAGAATAAGCGAATCTATTAATACAATAGATTGTCGTATTGATGTTGCCTTTTTGATCCGAGAAACACTCGGTACGTTTGAACGGATGGGAGCTACATACTCACGCATGTTCAATCGCTTGAAGTATACGATTTTTACTCACAATACACAAGACTATTTTTAGCGTTGTCATCCCGGCCCCCGAGCCGGGATCCACGCGTCGCAATAACAACCTGGATTCCGGGTCTCGGCCCGGAATGACATTATTTTATGCTCGTTCCAGATACTCTCCGGACCTGGTATCTACGCGTATAACATCGCCCTCTTTTATAAAGAGCGGGGCGCGTATGTGAACATTACCCTCAATAATAATTTCTTTTGTAACATTGCTAGAAGTATCTCCTCGAACTCCTGCGGGAGCATCGATCACTTTTCTGTCTATTTTTATCGGCATATCTAATGAAACGGGATTTCCTTCAAACACCATAATCTGTACTTCTTCGCCTTCCAGTAAAAACTTTGCAACATCTCCTACAATATCTGCGGGGAGCTCTATTTGTTCATATGTTTGGGTATTCATAAATACATATGCATCTCCTTGCATATATAGGTATTGATGAGGCGTACGGTCAATATCT